>JADIML010000135.1 GCA_017694765.1 Candidatus Scybalomonas excrementavium | reverse complement strand
GAATTAAATAGAAAATAATATGAAAATATACTATAAATGAAAGAGTCTCCCTGTCTTGATTACAAAAGACAGGGGGACTCTTTCGTCTACATTTGATTGTGTTTATCAAGTAAATATTGGTTTAAAGTGTTCATTTCATCCATCTATTTTACGTTCAAAAGTTCCACGTATTCCTAGCTCTTCTCTATATTTTGCAACGGTTCGACGTGAAATTGAGATGTTGCGTTCAGCAAGTAAAGTTGATAATTTTTGATCACTATAAGGTTTTATTTTATTTTCAGTAGCAATGATTTCTTTTAGTATTTTTTTGACTTGATTTTGAGTTATATTTTCTGTACTGGTATGAGCATGATTTGAACTTTTCGAAGAAATAGGAGCCGAAAAAAGGGATTTGATTAGAACAGTTCCAGTTGGATGTTGTAGATATTTTCCTTTAATACCACGGCTAATTGTTGATGGATGCATATGAATGTGGTTTGCAATATCAACCATTGTCATTGGTTTTATTGGTGCTGTTCCTTCAAAAAATTTCTTTTGCCATTCTAAAATGGCCTGTGCAATCTGTAACATAGTAGTTCTTCGTTGCTCAATACTGTTCATTAAAAATCGTACACGTTCTAATTTTTGTTCAAAATATGTATATAACTGTTTATCATTGGCTTGTTTCATCATTTTTATATAATAGTCATTAAAATGATAGTCTCCAATCCAAGTATCATTCAGTGAAATTTCCCATTGGTTGTCTTTGTATGTAAAAATAATATCTGGAACAATGAATTCTGTGATTCCAAAATGAAAACCAGCCAGAGGTCTTGGATTTAACTTAGCAATTCTTGCAATATATTGACGAACTTGACTTGTTGACAAATTCATATTTCTAGAAATATTGCTTAATTTTCCTTCAGCAATATCTTCTAAGTGTTCTTCTAATATGTTTCTCATAATGTCATCAAGCTCTCCATTTTCTTTTAATTGCCATAATAAACAATCTTTGAGTCCGCTGGAAAAAATACCAGATGGTTCAACTTGTCTTAGTTGATTGAAGCAATAAGTAGCATCAGAAATAGTTCCATTTGTAAGATGAGCAACTTCTTTGAAAGATAGTTTAAAATAGCCATTATGATCAAGGCAAGATATCATAAAAGGAAGCATATGCCATTGTTTTTTTGTGAAGTTTTTCTCGTTTAATTGATTTAATATATAAGTTTCTAATGGATTTTCAGTGTACACGAGAAGTTCGTTATGAGCAGTTTGTTTGTATGGCTTATTCTGTTCCACAGAATTCAGTTCTCGTTGTTCTTCTTGTTGGTTATCGTACCAGTGAGAAAATTCAATCGATTCCAAATAATTTTGGCTATTTCCTTTATATTCAAGCATAGGGTTTTCTAGATATTCTGTTTGAAGCAAATCATTGAGTTCTACATTATCCATAGATAAAATATTTAGAGATTGAATTTGTGTCTGAGATAATACTTGTTTTTGTTCCAAGTTATTTCGATAACTAAGTTTCATTTGATTCTACCTTAATCCTTTATCTTTCTTGTACATACTGTATTTGGTAACATTACTATAGTAGTAAAGTATAACAAATACAATATGAAAAGTCTATGAAAATCCAAAAAAAGGAAATGAATAAACCGTACAACTTCTTGTCATGCAAAGAAACGATATTGTATAATAGAGAATAAGTATTGTAAAATGAGTAAGAATGGATATTGAAAATAAAAGGAACAAGGACAATGGAGCAAATAGTAGAAAAGATTATAAAATTAATCGAGGAAGAAGATCCAAAAAATCCGTATACAGATGAAAAAATTGCAAGAGAACTTCATGTGGCAAGGGAGTATGTTACGCAGATAAGAAAAGAACAAGGAATTTTTGATTCGAGGGAAAGAAGAAAAGTTTATGTAAAAACTACTATACAGAGAATATGGGAAGAAGAAGGTAGCTTATCAGAACGAAAAATGACAGAATATATGAATCAGCAAGGCTTTTCCATTGGAAAATATGTAATTGGGAAGTATATGAAAGAGATGAATTTAAATAAGAGTAAAAAAGTAGAGGACTCTTTGAATTTATATCAAGATCACAAAGAAATGCAAGAAGAAAAAGAAATGATTTTTAGGCATTTTATCGGATACGATGGAAGTATGAAGAAGCAGATTCAAAGAGCCAAGGCTGCGGTTATGTATCCACCTAATGGAATTCATACCCTCATATATGGACCTTCTGGAGTTGGAAAAAGTTTTCTAGCAGATTTAATGTGCCAGTATGCCAAAACAACAGGAAATTTTAAAGAGGATATGCCATTTTATCAATTTAACTGTGCGGATTATGCAGAAAATCCACAACTTTTAATGGCACAGCTTTTTGGATATTGCAAAGGGGCTTTTACAGGAGCTAATGAGGTTAAAAAAGGAATTGTAGAGCAGTGTGATGGTGGAATTTTATTTTTAGATGAAGTTCATAGATTGCCACCAGAAGGACAAGAAATTCTTTTTTATTTGATGGATAAAGGAAAGTATCGAAGACTTGGAGAAGTAGAAGTACAAAGAGAATGTAAAGTCATGGTCATTGCTGCTACAACAGAAAATCCAGAAAGCTCCTTATTATTGACCTTTAGGCGAAGAATTCCAATGGATATTGAAATTTTGCCAGTAAGTGATCGACCATGGAGAGAAAAATTAGAATTGATTCAACAAAATTTTATGAGGGAATGTCAACGGTTAAAGAGAAAGTTAGTTGTCGATAGGGATATTATACTTATGTTGATGGAATTATCATATCCAGGAAATGTTGGTCAGTTAAAATCGGATATACAAGTCTGTTGTGCAAAAGCTTTTTTAGAGTGCATGGCAATGGGAGAAGAAGAGATCCGGATTACAAAAGATATGAAGATGGAATTTGAAGGAAGAGGAAGACAAAGACTTTCAAAAGAAGCGATTGAAAGTTGTAATCAAGATCTTATTTTTTCGTATAATGAGAATCGAATGTATACAGAAACTGTGTATGAAGATATAGAAGAATATAATATTTATCAAAGTCTTGAAAAACAATATGACAGTATGCGTTTAAGAGGAGTAAAAGAGGATACGATTGAAGAGATTTTATCAGAGAAGATAGAAAAAGAATTGTCTAAATATATGCAGCAAATGAGGCAAAGTGGATATAGTAAGGAAGAGTTAATCGGGATTGCAGGGACTGAAACGGTACAGATTGCAACAGAAATTTATGAAATGGCAAATCAATCGTTTTCAGCTTTAAGTGATCAGATTGTTTTTTCTTTTGCCATTCATTTACATATGAAAAATCAACAACAAAGAAATAATGTTCGTTTAGAAGATAAGCAGATAGAACGGATTAAAAAGCAATATAGCAAAGAATATCATGTTGCGAAAACGATTGGAGAAGAGATAGCAAAAAAATATTATATAGAATTTCCAGAAGAAGAGATTTTATTTCTTGCGATGTATTTGGAAAAATTTCAAAAGAAAGAATACGAAGAGTCAGTTAGCGATAGAATTAATATCTTAGTCGTATCTCATGGAATGGTAGCCAGTAGTATGCTAAAAGTTGCCAACTGTGTTATGGGAGTTCAATATGGAGAGAGTCTTGATTTTGATTTGACAGAGAGTGCAAGTCGAATGAAAGAAATTGTACTCCAAAAGGTAAGAGAGTTGGCGTCTAAGAAAGGTTGTATTGTATTAGCTGATATGGGAACTCTTGTCAATGTAGAAGAAGAGCTGAAAAAACTTCCATTTCAAGTTGCTGTGATAGGAAGAACCGATACGCTACTGGTGATAGAATGTATTCGGAGAGTACTATGGACAGAAATGACTATGGAAGAGATTGTAAGAGAATTAGATGATAGGGGAAAGGGTGGAAGACCTTTACAAAAAAGGAAAATCAATAAAAGTAAGCAAAAAGCTATTTTGTGTTTTTGTATTACAGGAGAAGGAAGTGCACAATTTCTAAAGTCTCATTTAAGTCAGAGATTAAAAAGCAATTTACAAGGAATTGAAATTATTACAAGAGGATATATTGAGAATGAAAATATCGATACAATCATGAAAGAAGTAGAAGAAGACTATGAAATTCTAGCAATTGTTGGAACGATAGATATTGGATTTGAAAAATATGAAACGATACCATACTCTAAGATACTATTACCAGAAGGGGTACAAAAGCTAAGAAGTATTATAAAAAGGAAAATGCGTTTTGAAAATAATAGTTTATCCGAAGTGATTCAGGAACCATTTATTTTTTGTCATTCAGGATGGACAGAGAAAGAAACCATTTTAGATGAGGCAATTGGGGCAATGGCAGAAGCAGGTTATATAAAGCCAGAGTTTTTACTCAGTGTGTATAAAAGAGAAGGAATGATGACGACCTTTTTAAAAGGCGGAATTGCAATTCCCCATGGGACTCCAAATTTAGTTACAAAATCAGTCATTTCTATAACAAAATTGGATACTCCGATTTCATGGGATGGAATTAATATGGTTGATATTATTTTTGTCCTTGCATTAAAAGAAGAATCTAAAAAATATTTTGAGCAATTATATTCTATTATTTCAGATGAAACCTTGATTTCACAGATTCGAAATAGTCAAGATTCATCAGAAATTCTAAAAATTTTATGTAAAAGTACATAATTAGTCAAAAAGTTGGCATCTTTCTTGCTCTATATATTAAGTGAGAGAACGAATAAAAAATCGTTTTACAAAATAGAGCAAGAAAGGAGCGAAACAATGCAAATTACAAATTTCCCTAAAGTTACCGTTATTTTAAGAGGATATACGTATGAACAAGTAAGAGCAGTTGCAAAAAATTTAGTTGGAACGAAATTAAATGCGATTGAAATTACAATGAATTCACCAGATGTGTTGGAAACAATTCGGAAAATTACAGAAGAGTTTGGTGAGAGTTTATATGTAGGAGCAGGAACCATTCGGACAATGGAAGAGGCGAAACAAGCTATTTCTGTAGGAGCAAGATTTCTATTATCACCTATCATGTTAAGTGAAGAAATCTTGAACTATTGTAAAGAAAATGATGTAATCAGTGTTCCAGCTGCCTTTTCACCAAGTGAAGTACAAAAAATGGTTGATTTAGGAGCAGATATCATAAAGATATTTCCAGCGAGCTGTTTAGGTAGTAAATATTTTTCTGATATTCAAGCACCACTTGGAAAAATTCCTCTTATGGCAGTTGGAGGAATTCATGGATCAAATGTCCAAGAATATTTGAATGCAGGAGCATCTTTTGTGGGAATTGCATCTGGTATTTTTCAAAAAGAACATATCCAACAATGCCAAGAGGAAGAGCTTAAAAAGGCGATTCAAAATTTTGAAGCAAAAGTTGTGTGGTAAGGAGAAACAATTATATGGAAGAAATTATATTTCAAGAAGAACAAGTATTAAAACTTGTTGGTTTTAAAACAAAAGAAGAAGTTTTATCTGAAATTGCAGATACACTTTGTCAACAAGGGATTGTAAAAGAGACATATAAAGAAGCAATTTTAAATAGAGAGAAAGAGTTTCCAACAGGTCTTAATACAGGAGGTATTAATTTAGCAATTCCTCATGCAGATGTTGCCCATGTCAACAAACCAGCAATTGCAATTGCTATTTTAGATAAACCAGTGGAATTTCAAGCAATGGATGAACCAGAACAGACAATTTTTGTACAAGTTGTCGTTATGTTAGCTTTAAAAGAAGCACATGGACATATTGAAATGCTTCAAAAAGTAGTTGGACTTATTCAGGATCAAGAACTTGTGAAACAAGTAATTGAATTAGAAGATAAAACAGAAATTTGTAATAAAATCAAAGGAAAATTATTTTAATTTTATATAACAAAAGGAAAATTTGGAGGTATTATTCATGAAAAGAGTATTAGTAGCATGTGGAAATGGAATTGCAACATCAACAGTCGTAGCAACAAAGATTAGAGAGGCTTGTGAAAGTAATGGAATTGCTGTAACAGTTTCTCAATGTAAATTATTAGAAGTAGAATCAAAGGCAGAGGATTTTGATTTATTAGTAACAACTGGAAAATTTAGTGGTGGAAATGTGAAAGTACCAGTAGTAGGAGCGATTAATTTACTTACAGGTATCAATGAAGAAGCGACATTAGAAGAGATTATTGGATATTTAAAATAATCATTAAAAAATAAAATGGGTAAAATCTTTCATCTTTATGAGGAGGAAAAGTGATGAGTATTTTTTATGCGATATTTAATACGATTATGGATGCTGGAGCTACGGTTATGCTTCCAATTATTATCACAATTATTGGTTTAATTTTTGGAGTAAAATTAGCAAAGGCATTTCGCTCAGGTCTTACAATTGGAATTGGATTTGCAGGTATTAATTTAGTTATCAATATGATGAAATCAAATTTGGGACCAGCAGCACAAGCAATGGTTGATAATTTTGGGATAAAGTTAGATGTATTAGACGTAGGTTGGGGGGCAATTGCGGCAGTAACATGGTCATCTCCAATTATCGCACTTTTAATTTTTGCTATTCTAATTACTAATATTGTCATGTTAGCAATTAAAGCTACAGATACACTTGATGTTGATATTTGGAACTATCATCACATGGCAATCGTCGGAATTATGGTATACTATGTGACAAAAAGCATTCCGTTGGGAATTTTAGCAACTGTTATTATGGCAGTTATTACGTTTAAATTATCTGACTGGACAGCACCATTAGTAGAAGATTACTTTGGAATTCCTGGTGTATCGCTTCCAACAATGTCAGCATTATCTTCCGTTATTATTGCTGCTCCACTGAACTGGTTATTAGATAGAATTCCAGGAATGAAAAAGGCAAATTTAAGCGTAAAAAATGCACAAAAATATCTTGGTTTCTTTGGAGAGCCAATGATTTTAGGTTTATTATTAGGTTGTATTATTGGTGCATTAGCTCGCTATGATGTATCACAAATTTTATCTCTTGGTGTTTCTATGGCAGCTGTTATGATTTTAATCCCTAAAATGACTTCGTTATTTATGGAAGGTCTTATGCCAATTTCCGAAGCAGCAAAGAATTTTACACAAAAGAAATTCAAAGGAAGAAAATTCTTAATTGGTCTTGATGCAGCTGTTGTTGTAGGAAATCCAGATGTTATTACGACTTCATTAATCGTTATTCCACTTACAATTTTAATGGCAGCTATTTTACCAGGAAACCGTATGCTTCCATTTGCAGATCTAGCGGTTGTAACATTCCGTGTTGCTTTAGTTGTAGCGATTACAAGAGGGAATTTATTAAAAAATATTATTATGGGTCTTGTTTGTACAAGTGCAATTCTCTATGCGGGAACGATTACGGCACCAGTATTAACAGAACTTGCAACTTCTGTAGGACTTGATATTGCAGCAGATGGAAGTTTTATTTCTTCTTTTGCGGCTACGAGTTTAACAGTTAGTTTCTTAGTATACGAATCATTTATTCATCATCCAATGATCAGTGTTCCTATTTTGATAATTGTTATCGCATTTGTATGGGTGTTTATGTCTAAATTCAATAAAAAAAGAGAAGAAATTTTAGCTGCAAAAGAAATGGAGTTAGAAAAATAGGAATGAAATAAATTTAGGAGGAATGTATCATGAAAAGAGCTATTGATAAACTAGAGCCCTTTCAAAGAGCGATTGCAAAAGCTCATTTAGCATCTGCTGGTATTTCTATTGATTCTCTTGATACAAAGCCATTAATCGCCATTGCAAATAGTTTTAATGAAGTTTGTCCAGGACATGAACCTCTTAGAAAATTAGCAGAAGAAGTTAAAAAAGGAGTATTAGAAGCAGGTGGGGAACCAATTGAGTTTAATACAATTGGTATGTGTGATGGAATTTCTCAAGGAAGTACTGGAATGAGATATTGTTTACCACATAGAGAAATTATTACAGATTCTGTGGAAGCAATGGTAGTCGGACAAGGGATTTTTGATGGAATTGTATTTTTAGGAGCCTGTGATAAAATTATTCCTGCTATGTTAAATGCAGCAGCTAGAATTGATATTCCATCGATTCTTGTAACAGCAGGTCCATCTACTCCTAAAATAAAACCAAGTCAATCGAAAGAGTTAAGACAGAAGTTTTTAAGAGGAGAGATTACAGAACGCCAGTTAATAGAAGGTACATTGGAATATTACACAGGACCAGGTATTTGTCCATTTTTAGGAACAGCAAATACAATGGGAGCTTTGTGTGAATCTCTCGGTATGATGTTACCAATGGGTAGTCTTATACCATCTAACACTAGCATGAGAAGATTTTCAGCGAGAGAATCTGGTGCTGCTGTTATGAATTTAGTGCGAAATCATATTAAGCCAAGTCAAATTATGACGAGGGAAGCATTAGAAAATACAGTTACTTTATTAAGTGCTATTGGAGGTTCACTCAATGCTTTAATCCATCTTCCAGCACTTGCTATTGAACTTGGTTTAGAATTAAAATGGGAAGATATTGCTAATATTACTGCTAAAACCCCTGTTTTAACAGCAATTGTTCCAAATGGTGACAATACGGTCGTTGATTTACATTATGCAGGAGGAATTCCAGCTGTTTTAAAGGAATTAGAAACTGTATTACATACCGACCAGATAACGGTCACAGGAAAGACATTAAAAGAGACGATACGAGAAGCTAAGGCAGGCGATCGTAATTTGATTCATACAATGAATGAGCCAGTTTCAAAATCTGATGGAATTCAGATTTTATACGGAAACTTAGCACCTGAAGGAGCTTTGGTGAAAACATCAGCTGTACCAAAAGAAGTCTATGTCTTTACAGGAACAGCAAAAGTGTTCAATAGCGAAGAAGAGTGTTATGTTGCATTCCGTAATAAGGAGATTAAAGAAGGCGATGCAGTTGTTGTTCGTTATGAAGGTCCAAAAGGGGGGCCGGGCATGAAAGAGCTCCATAGAATCACAGAAATTATTAAAAGTATTAAAAATACAGCTGTTATTACAGATGGTCGCTTTTCAGGAGCAAGTGGTGGACTAAGTATTGGGTATTTATGTCCAGAAGCAGAAGAAGGTGGAAATATTGCACTTGTAGAAAATGGAGATATTATTCATGTTGATTTAAATCGAGGAATTTTACATTTGGAAGTTTCTAATGAAGAATTAAGTTTAAGAAGAGAAAG
>JADIML010000134.1 GCA_017694765.1 Candidatus Scybalomonas excrementavium | reverse complement strand
GATGACTCATCTTTCCCAAGACGTTGCCAACCATCATATCTTCCTCCATCATATTCTATTGTAAGTTTTATATTTCTCATTTTTTCTCCTCTTTTCTTTGGTTTTGTTCTTTTAATATTTGGATTGCTTTTTCTTTGGCTTCTAATAACTCGGAAAGTGTTTTTTCCAATTTTTCTTTTGTTTTAATTGGATAGCTTTGATGAAATAAGCAGACTCCTTCTCGAATCCCAAACCGAATCCACTGTCCTCCTTGTCCTTGTATCAAAGAGGAACAGCCTTTTTGTTTTTGTTCTTCATAATAGATAAAATTTTCTTGTAAACATTTACAAAATGATTCCACATCTTTATCTAAAACTTGAAATGGTCGTTTTTTATAACGTTTATCAGGACCTTGCTCTTCAAATGAAAGATACCAACGATTTTCTAATACGACCAATTTCCCTTTGCACCGTAACGGCTGTTCATATAAAACTTTCATTTGGATCTAACTCCTTTTTATGTCTATTCTCTCATCTCTTTCATTTATCTATTACTTTCGTCTATCTTTTCATTAACTAGGTTGTATAGTTATTAAAATTATTTTATTTTCTACTAAAATTTTAATACTATACGTTTGTCCGTCAACTTATATTTCTATCAGTTACTCAAACTAGATTTAACCGGAAATCCTCTATCCCATGACAAAATGTATTTGGGAATACTTTTTTATTATCTGGTAATCATGTGACACCTCTTTTAATTTCAATAAAAACACCTCTTATATGTATATTTCTACAGTAACATATAGAGAGGTATTTTTGAAGATTTTTATTAAAAATTTTAATTTGCTTTAATTCGATTGATAATTTTATGAACGATACTATATTTCCTGTATAACCACAAGAAAAGAAGAAAGAATTGTAGTCCATTTTACCACAATTTTTTCCCACGACAAACGCATGAATGAACTTTTTATGAACAAACCTCCTTTTTTTGGTATGATAGAAAAAAGGAGGTTTTGTTTATGGAAGAATTATTAGAGTGGATGGAATATATTGAGGATGTTCGCCAAACAAGTAAAGTTCGGCATAAACTAAAAGATATTTTAGTGATTGTTCTATTTGCAACGTTAGCAAATGCAGATGATTGGATAGAAATGCAAATGTTTGCTCTTGCCTATGAAGATTACTTGAAACAATATATTGAACTAAAAAATGGAGTTCCCTCCTATGACACCATAAGTCGTGTCATGGGGATGTTGTCACCAGAAGTATTGCAACAATTATATAATAAATGGCAGGAACTTTTAAATCGTAAGGAAGGAGAAAAACTTAAAAAAATCATTTGTATCGATGGGAAAACCATGCGCTCCAATGGAAATAAAAATCAAAAAGCAAATCATATTGTATCAGCGTGGAGCAAGGAAGACGGTTTTTGTCTTGGTCAAAAAGCAGTGGAAGAAAAGAGTAATGAAATAACAGCCATTCCAAAACTGTTAGAACAGATTAACATAAAGGGACATGTGGTTACCATCGATGCTATGGGAACACAAACAGCCATTGCAGAGGTCATTCGTAAGAAAAGAGCAGAGTATGTGTTGGCAGTCAAGAAAAACCAAGGAATTCTGCATGAAGAAATATCGTTATATTTTGATGAAGAAGAAAAGAAGGAAATAAAAGAGAGAGGAAACTATAAAAAAACGGTAGAAAAAGCCCATGGTCAAATCGAAATTCGAGAATACTATCAAACGGAAACCATTCGTTTTCTGACAAAGAAAAAGGAATGGAAAGGTCTTAAAAGTATTGGAATGGAAGAAAAGACAATAAAAAATGAAACAGGAGAAAAGAAGGAGTATCGTTATTATATCAGTAGCTTGAAGGAAGATATTGAGTTGTTTAGCCGGGCGGTTCGAGGACATTGGAGTGTAGAAAGTATGCATTGGCATTTAGATGTAACCTTTAAAGAAGATGGGAATGCAACATTAGAGAAACAAGCTGCGATGAATCAGAATATCATAAGAAAGTGGTGTTTAAGCATCTTAAAAATGATGGATCTATACCGAAAAAAATTATCGATGAAAAAGAAGAGATTTTTAATCGGTTTAAAACCCATGCAATATTTAGAAGAAGTTTTAAAGAACTAAAATAAAATTTTGAGCCTTGGCAAACAAAGGGGTGAAGAAAAACTTTCATGCGTTTGTCGTGAATTTTTTCCAAACAATCATTGACATTAATACGTTACTATGATAAATTATCTAAAAGACCAAATACATTGAGAAGGAATAGTAAGATAAATAAAATCTACAGAGAGCTGTTGGTGGTGCAAAACAGTGAGGATATTTTTCTGAACTCGCCTTTGAGTAGTATGCTGAACCATTCTGATATAAGTATCTTATCAAATAGTAGGCATTACCGGATCCCTACCGTTATCTTGGGCTGGATATAAGGTTTTAAGCCCGTATCCAATAAGTGCATACATTTTGTATGAAATAGAGTGGTACCGCGTAAGAGTTGTCTTTCGTCTCTAACAATCATTTTGTTAGTGATGAAAGGCTTTTTTATATTACTTAATAAATATATATTTATAAGTAATATATAAGATAGAATCTTATTATACAATGGATTCCTTATATTTTACTTACTTCTAAAGGATTCAAATATTTTATGAGAAAGGATTTTATATGATGAAAAATTGTAACAAATATCAACGAATGTATTTTATGCCACCAGAAACTTGCCTTGACTGGGCGAAAAAAGAGTATATTGACCATGCTCCTATTTGGTGTAGCGTGGATTTACGAGATGGAAATCAATCCCTAATTATTCCTATGACCTTAGATGAGAAGATAACCTTTTTTAAACATCTTGTAAAAATTGGATTTAAAGAAATTGAAGTTGGATTTCCTGCTGCTTCAGAAACAGAATATACATTTTTAAGAACTTTAATTGAAGAAGATTTAATTCCTGAAGATGTAACAATTCAAGTATTAACACAGGCAAGAGAACATATTATCAAAAAAACGTTTGAATCCCTAAAAGGGTGTAAATCTAAAGTTGTTGTCCACCTTTACAACTCTACTTCTGTCGCTCAAAGACAACAAGTATTTCAAAAATCAGAAGATGAAATTATAAAAATTGCAACAGATGGAGCAAAGCTATTAAAAGATTTATCCAAAAATGCTGGCAATAATATTTTCTTTGAATATTCTCCTGAAAGTTTTACAGGAACAGAAATGGAATTTGCACTTCGTATCTGTAATGAAGTAATTGACATATGGCAGCCAACGAAAAATTGGAAGGTTATTATTAACCTTCCAGTCACTGTAGAACATTCCATGCCCCACGTCTATGCGAGTCAAATTGAATATATGCACAAACATTTACATCAGCGTGAGCATATTATTTTATCCGTTCATCCACATAACGATCGTGGTTGTGGTGTTGCGGATACTGAATTAGCTTTACTTGCTGGTGCAGAACGTGTAGAGGGTACTTTATTTGGCAATGGAGAACGAACTGGCAATGTGGATATTATAACTCTTGCATTAAATATGTATACTCATGGAATCAATCCACACTTAGATTTTAGCAATCTACCTGAACTTATAAAAATATATGAACAAATAAGTGGTATGACCGTCTACGATCGCTCTCCTTATTCTGGAAAACTTGTTTTTGCAGCTTTCTCAGGCTCTCATCAAGATGCCATTGCCAAAGGTATGAAGTGGAGATCCGAACATCAAACAGATGCTTGGTCTGTTCCATATCTTCCAATTGATCCTCATGATCTTGGCCGTGTTTATGAAGGAGATGTTATCCGTATTAATAGTCAATCTGGAAAAGGTGGTATTGGATATATTTTACACAAGCGTTTTGGCTTTGATCTACCGAAAAAAATGCAAGAAGATGTGGGCTATTATATGAAGAATATTTCCGATCAGGAGCATAAAGAATTATCACCTGATGAAATTTTCAAAGCATTTGAATCTGGCTATATTAACTTAGAAACACCACTCAAACTCTGTAGCTGTACATTTAATCATCTGAATGATAGAAAAATCGAAGCTACGGTTTCTATTTTAAAACATGGTGTTCCAAAAGTTTATCATGGTTATGGAAACGGGCGTCTTAGTGCTGTTTGTAATGCTATTGAACGTCATAGTGAAGGCATGGAACATTATACGGTATTTTCTTATGAAGAACATGCACTTACTATTGGGTCAAATTCAAAAGCATGTGCCTATGTTGGTATTCAAGCTCCTAATGAAACGATTACTTGGGGTGCCGGGATTCATGACGATATTATAGAGGCTTCTGTCTTAGCATTAATCAGTGCTTTAAATAAAATTGA
>JADIML010000133.1 GCA_017694765.1 Candidatus Scybalomonas excrementavium | reverse complement strand
ATAAAATTATATCCAACACTCATTCAGATGAGTTTCCTATAATGTAAAAAATAAGGCCATCACATCAAGACTATCCATACAAAATATAAGTATGTTTTCTTTCGAGCTACTCCTATATTTTCTATGATATTTTCTTGAAAGTGATAGCCTCACTAAATTCAAATTTTTATATCGTTTATAAATACTTTATATTTTTATTTTGGTAATCCAAAATCGTCTCATGAAGTAAGTTGTGCTTTTACAACTTCTACAGCTTTTTCTAATGCTGCATCAATACCATCTGGATTTTTACCACCTGCTTGTGCCATATTTGGACGACCACCGCCACCACCGCCGACAAGTGTTGCAATTTCCTTAATAAGATTTCCTGCATGTGCTCCAGCTTTCATAGCGTCATCTGTTACTGCTGCAATTAAATTTACTTTTCCTTCATGGGAAGATGCAAGCACGATGACACCACTTCCAATTTTGCCTTTTAATTCATCACCTAAATTACGAAGAGCATTCATATCAACGCCTTCCATTTTCACTGGAAGAACTTTAAATGTTCCAACTTCTACCGCTTGGCTCATAACATCACCAACTGCATTTTTTGCAAGTTTATCTTTTAATTTTTCATTTTCACTATGAAGTGCTTTCATTTCTTCTAATAAACTTTCAATTTTTTCTGCTAGTTTCGCTGGTTCTGTTTTTGCAACTTTGGCAGAACGTAATAACTCTTCTTCCATTTCTTTATAATAAGCAAAAGCACCGTTGCCTGTTAATGCTTCGATACGGCGAACACCTGCTGCTACACCGCCTTCAGAAATAATTTTAAAAATACTAATAACTCCTGTATTTGTTACATGAGTACCACCACAAAGTTCTTTTGAAAATTCGCCCATAGAAACAACACGTACTGTATCGCCGTATTTTTCTCCAAATAATGCCATAGCACCTGATTTTTTAGCTTCTTCAATGGACATCATCTGTGTCATAACTGGAAGATTTGCTGAAATTTCAGCATTTACCATATCTTCTACTTGTTTTAACTCTTCTTTTGTCATCGCTTGGAAATGTGCAAAGTCAAAACGAAGACGTTCTGCATCTACATAAGAACCTTTTTGTTCTACGTGATTTCCAAGAACTACTTTTAATGCTTTTTGTAGAAGATGAGTTGCACTATGGTTTTTCGCTGTATTTTCTCTACCTTCTGCATCAACTGTTAATGTAACGGTATCTCCAACTTTTAACATTCCTTTTACAACAGTTCCAATATGCGCATATTTTCCACCAACTACTTTAATCGTACTTGTTACTTTAAATTCGCCATTTTCTGTTGTAATCATACCTTTATCACCTTCTTGTCCACCCATTGTAGCATAAAATGGTGTTTCAGGAACAATAATGCTTCCTTGCATTCCTTCAGAAAGTCCTTCTACAACTTCCTCTTCTGTTGTGATTGCAGAAATTGTAGAATCATGTGTTAAGCGATCATACCCAACAAATTCTGTTGTCATAGCTGGATCAAGTTCTTCATAAACGGTTGCATCTGCACCCATATAATTTGTTGTTTTTCTTGCATTACGAGCTTTTACTCTTTGCTCTTCCATAGCAGCTTTAAAGCCTTCTTCATCGATAGTAAGACCTTGTTCTTCAAAAATTTCTTTTGTTAAATCAAGAGGAAATCCATAAGTATCATATAATTTAAATGCATTTTCTCCAGATAAAACAGTCACACCTTGTTCTTTCATTTCTTTTTGCATATCTGCTAAAATGGTAAGACCTTGATCAATTGTGCTGTTGAATTTATCTTCTTCTTGTGTTAATACTTTAAAAATAAATTCTTTTTTCTCATCTAATTCTGGATATCCATCTTTTGAAGTTTCGATGACTGTTTCACTTAATTTTGCAAGGAATTTTCCTTCGATTCCAAGAAGTCTTCCATGACGTGCTGCACGACGGATTAAACGACGAAGTACATATCCTCTTCCTTCATTGCTTGGCATAATTCCATCAGAAATCATGAAAGTTGCAGAACGAATATGATCCGTAATAACACGAACCGAAATATCTGTTTGATCGTTTGTTTTATAAGTAACTCCTGCCATTTCACAGACTTTATTGCGAAGTGCTTGAATGGTATCTACATCAAAAATAGAATCTACATCTTGTACAACAACTGCAAGACGTTCAAGTCCCATACCAGTATCGATATTTTTTTGTTCTAACTCTGTATAGTTTCCATGTCCATCGTTATCGAATTGAGTAAATACGTTATTCCATACTTCAATATAGCGATCGCATTCACATCCTACTGTACAGTTTGGATTATCGCATCCATATTTTTCTCCACGATCATAATAAATTTCTGAACTTGGACCACATGGACCAGAACCATGTTCCCAGAAGTTATCTTCTTTTCCAAAACGGAAGATTTTTTCTGCTGGAACTCCAATTTCTTTATTCCAAATTTCAAATGCTTCATCATCATCTACATAAACAGATGGGTAAAGACGATCTTCTTCAAGTCCAACAACCTTTGTTAAAAACTCCCAAGACCAAGCAAGAGATTCATGTTTAAAATAATCCCCAAATGAAAAGTTACCAAGCATCTCAAAAAATGTACCGTGACGTGCTGTTTTTCCAACGTTTTCGATATCACCTGTACGAATACATTTTTGACAAGTTGTCACTCTTTTTCTTGGTGGAATTTCTTGTCCAGTAAAATATGGTTTTAATGGAGCCATACCAGAGTTGATTAATAATAAACTATTATCATTGTGTGGAACTAAAGAAAAACTATTTAATTTTAAATGTCCTTTGCTTTCAAAAAAATCAAGAAACATTCTTCTTAGTTCATTTAATCCGTATTGTTTCACTTTTTTATCCTCCTAACCAAATGATGTCTCATTCTTCCATTTATTTATAACGTGAAAATACCGTTAAATTTTATCATATCTCTATAATAATACCATAAATTTTCATTTAGTAAATAACTTTTCGAATTTTCTATCTCCTACTTACACTTTCGTAAAACTTCATTTTTCTCTTACTAATTCTGATATTTTTAATAAACTTGTTATCAAATACCCACTTGTATTCTGATATAATTTCTTATACTCTGCAAATGTAACAGACTTACCATCTATTGTTAAAAGCATCATAGGAACTCCATGAAACATCACTTCTACTCCTGCTGGTAAAAATCCATTTCTTGCATAAAATTCTTTTCTTCTTACTTTATTATCACTTATCGCAGCATTTTCATCTGGAATTTCAATTTCTAACACTACTCTTCTTGCTTGATAACGCTTTTTTGCTAAATCTAAAACTTTGCTACCAAGTCCTTCCCCACGTCTCTTATCATCAATAGCCAAAAATTCAATTAAAACTAAATCTTTATAAAAAGAGGAAATTAAAAGTCCTACAAATCCATTCTCTTCTATAGATAAAATTTCCATGACTTTCCTTTTCATTTGCCATTGTAATAAAAAAAATGGTTTTCTTTCTTCTTTTGGAAATGCTGTTTCATAAAGCTGCTTTATTTGTGCTAACTGTTCCTTTTTTGCCCGTTTTAATCGCATTCTTTCTTCCTTTCTATTCTTCTCTTAACGATAGATCTCGATTGAGAGTTTCTAAATAGTGAAGATGAACTCCTTGTTTTGATGAAATAAAAAATCTTGGATCTAACTCTTGATATTTAAAATTTTTTGGCTGTTTTTCTTCTATCCTTTTCCAATATTTCATAAGTTCCAAAAAACGTAAATAGTAAAACTCATTTCTTCCAGTAAAATAAAGAATCATAAAACTAATGCCACCTTGTTCCTCATATCGTTTCATAAACTCAATTTGATGTGCATGAATATTTTGTAATGGAAATGTATCCGTTCCACACTCTTTTGCATCAAAGCAAATTGGATATCCTTGAACAGCACCTATATAATCTACTGTACTTTTTTGCTCAAAATATGCAAGTGTTATATGTCTTTTTTCTTTATCAATCTTAATTGGCTTAATAGGAGTTGGAATTTTTTGAACGAGAGCTAAACCTCGTTCTTGATAAATCTCATTTGTAAAGTTAATCATATCTTCTAAAGTCGATCCTCTAAGTCCCCTAGAATTCCATGTTGCCATTTTTTCTTCCTCTTTTACTATTTTTACAGCCCCACCCATATACTCATATTTTTAGCATATATGTGGCACATTCATCCAACGTTAGCTTTTTTGGAATCCTTCTGCCTGTAACACTTTTTCAAATAACGCTGGTACTGTAGCTTTGAATGCTCGATTGGACAAATAGGAGAGTTTTCCTTCTACCTTCTTAAATTGTAATTCACTAGCATGTAACATTTGATCTTGTACTTTATATTTTAGTCGAAATTTCTGATTGATATTACGCTCTCCATACTTCGTATCTCCAACAATTGGATGTCCAATTGATGATAGATGAGCGCGAATTTGATGGGTTCTTCCAGTAATAAGATGTACTCTTAGTAAAGTAATATCTTCTCC
>JADIML010000132.1 GCA_017694765.1 Candidatus Scybalomonas excrementavium | reverse complement strand
GGTACATGCAGATGAATTTCTAAGAAATTTTCTTCTGATAGCTGTTTTTCTTGTTTTTTTATTATTTTCCCCAATGCGCCTATATTTATCTGAATCGTTTCATGTTCAAAATCATCGATTTGAAAACCATTTTTTTGAAAAGTATCATCTACTTTACCTACATAGATATCTTCAATATCATCATTATAAATTCCAAATGGCTCCATGTAACTAAACTTTCCTTTCCATGGCGATGGAAAAAGCAACACCATTGCCAAAATAATGGAAAGAGCCAACAAAATAATACTTCCTAATAAAATAAGATTTCTTCCTTGCTTAGAGTAAACTCTTTGTTTTAGACGTTCTTCGAAAGAAAGTCTTTCATCTGCTACTATTAAATAATCTTTCATCTGCTTTTTTTCTTCTGGTTGTTTTCTTTTTTTAAATTGGAATACTTTCATAACTTTCTCCTCATTTCTTCCTTTATTTGTATACAAATATAAAAATCTCACAGCTTATATTTTCGCAATTAATATACATTATAGCATATTTTATATAAAATAAATATGTATTTTCCCTTTTCTCAATCTATGATATACTATTTATTATTTCAATAAGGAGGAATCTCTATGACAAAACGAATTAAAAACATTACAAAGATAACCGATTATAAGTATGTCAACTTATATGATTTAGAAACCGAACATCGTGATGGTTCTTCTGGAACATATCAAGTGGCATCTCGAGCGAAGTCTATTCAAGATTTAAAATTAGTAACGAAACAAAATCAGCCAAATGGTGTTATTATTTATAGTTTATATGGAGAAAAAAAAGATAAGGTTGTTTTAATCCGACAATATCGCTATCCTCTTGATGATTATATTTATGAATTTCCTGCTGGACTTGTGGAAAAGAATGAAGATTTTTTAGAAGGTGCAATTCGTGAAATGAAGGAAGAAACAGGACTTTACTTCGAGCCACTACATGTAAAAGAGTATTTTTCAAAACCATTTTTTACAACTGTTGGCATGACCGATGAATCATGTAGTACCGTCTATGGATATGCTTCTGGTACTCCTTGTAAAGACTACCAAGAGGGTTCTGAAGATATTGAAATTGTACTGGCAGATAAAGAAGAAGTGAAACGAATTTTAAAAGAGGAAAATGTAGCCATTATGTGCGCTTATATGCTTATGCACTTTTTACAAACGGAAGAAGGACATGCTTTTGATTTCTTAGAATGATAAAATAAAAGGGCTATCGCCTAATGCGACAGCCCTTTTATTTTATATTCTATATTCGATTATGCTTCTAATAAGAATGCTCTATATCCTCTCATCGCTTCATACACATCGACTTTGCTTGAGATTTCCCAAGGTGCATGCATATTATGTAAGGCAACACCACTATCAATAACTTCCATTCCATATTGAGCTAAAATATAAGCGATTGTTCCACCGCCACCTTGATCAACTTTTCCAAGTTCTGCTGTTTGGAAGTTTACATCATGCTTATCCATAATTCTACGAAGTTCTCCCAAATATTCTGCATTGGCATCATTACTTCCAGATTTTCCTCTAGCTCCTGTATATTTATTAAATACAATTCCCCTACCAAAGTAAGCAGAGTTTTTCTTTTCCATAACAGAACCATAGTTTGGATCATAGGCTGCACTTACATCAGAAGAAAGCATTTTAGAGTTTGCTAATGCTCTTCGAACTTTTAATTCGCTATAATCACCCATTAAATTCATAACTTCTGCAACTGCATTTTCAAAGAATTTAGAATGCATACCTGTAGCACCAACACTACCAATTTCTTCTTTATCCACTAATAAACATACATTTGTTTTTGTTGTTTGTTCCATTTGTAACATAGCTGCTAAAGATGTATAAGCACAAACTCTATCATCTTGACCATAACCAAAAATCATACTGCGATCAAGACCATAATCTCTTGCTTTACCAGCTGGTACAACTTCAATTTCTGCAGATAAGAAATCTTCTTCTTCGATGTCATATTTTTCCTTTAAAATGGCAAGAATATTAGCTTTTACAAGTTCTTTTTCTTTTTTCTCGCCCTCATCATCACTTATTAATGGCATACTACCTACGCAGACATTTAAGTCTTCTCCTTCAATAACGACAGAAGCCTTTTTCGCCATTTGATCAGCAGATAAATGTGCCAATAAATCAGAAATTCCAACAACTGGATCGTTTTCATCTTCTCCAATGACAATATTTACGACTGTTCCATCTTTTTTTGCAACAACTCCATGAAGTGCTAACGCTAATGTAACCCATTGATATTTTTTAATTCCACCATAGTAATGTGTATCTAATAATGCAATATCTGTATCTTCATATAATGGATTTTGTTTTAAATCAATTCTTGGAGAATCGATATGTGCTCCAAGTATATTCATACCTTTTTCTAATGGCTGTGTTCCTAATTGAAATAAAGCAATCGCTTTTCCCATATAATTGATATATACTTTATCGCCTGCTTTTAATGGTATATTATTTTCAATACAATCTTTTAAATCTTTATATCCAGATTGTTCTGCCATACGAACTGTTTCCGTTACACATTCTCTTTCTGTTTTACAATTAGAAATAAAATCTTTATAATCTTCACAAAATTCAAAAATTTCTTCTATCTGCTCTTTTGTATATTTTTTCCAAGCATTTTTACGTTCCATGTTTTATCCTCCTAATGGAATACAAATGAATGTTTTGTGTTTCCAATATTTTTTCATTTTCTTTTTGAACATTTTCATTCAAACATATTAATTATACGTTCCTGAAACACGAAAATCAATAT
>JADIML010000131.1 GCA_017694765.1 Candidatus Scybalomonas excrementavium | reverse complement strand
ACTGTGCAGAGTTTTCTTGTAGGGGAGTATTGGAAGATGATTTTGGAGAGTTTATTTGTTCTAACATAGAAGGAAGCATTTTTCCTAAATTCATAATTCGCATCATTTGCTCTAATTTTTCGGATTGTTCTTTCGATGCAGACATTTTCATTGCTTGTAGCATCATTTCATAATTCATGTTTTGATCATTAAGTCCACAGGCTTCTAATACTTCTTCGTTTTCAAATCCATTCATAACTTCTGTCACCTCTGAAAATTTAATATATACAGCAAGGGGGCGGCGTAATTTTTCTGGTACGTAAGGAAGTGCCGCTTCTAAAAGATTTAAGTTGGAGTTTTGTAAAATTTGATGAAGTGGTTGTTGTTTCATAGATTCTTGTTCCATAAATTCCTCCTAATTTTCTATTTAAGAAGAAACACGTAAAGTGTTATGCTCCATTTATTTTCTCAAATAAAAAATAAATGAGAAGGAACAACACGATTTTAGAGTTTCTTCATATAATAATATAGTATAAAAGAAAGGAGCAGATTATGAGTCAGAACTATGAAAATTATGAGAATTCCTTGTACGAAGTGGATATGGACTGTGTAAGAGAACAACAAGAAGTAGAACGAGGAAGTTTAAACATGTATGGGGGAGAAGAAGTACAACAGATGGGATGTCATGATAGAAATGGTTGTGAAAGAAATGGTTGCGAAAGAAACGAAGCCATAAGAGAGAGAAGTTTTGATTTTGAAGAAACTCGTATAGAAAGAGAAAGCCAGCGCGGATGTGGTTCACAAATGGTTGTAAAAGAAAAAGGGTGCCATGAAAGAGAATATGATGAAAAAGAGTGTCATAGAGAAAGAATAGAGAATCATAGAAAAAATTCCTGTGGTTGTAATTGGAACTGGATTTTATTATTGTTCTTATTATGTTGCTGGAAATAAAAACAATAAAAGCGATGGAATCTTTTCTATCATAGGAAATTCCTCTTAGAGAGTCATTTCCATACTATAACATAATATAAAAGAGTGCTGTAAAAAATTTTCCATTAGAATTGTAAAAGAAAATACAATTTCGATGAAAAAGATTTTTACAGCATTTTTATTTGATAGAAAATAATTCCTTAGATGAATGTGAGAACGTATACTTTTCAAATATATTTTTAAAGTCGATGTTTATAAAAGCGAAAAAAGAGGAGAAGCAGTTTCCATAAAGGAAACCACTTCTCCATTTATTTAGACTGTCATGAATTAGCAGCCACAGCCACAGCTATTGCCATTACCATTACCACATCCACAAAGTAAGATGAGAATAGGGATTAAATCAAATCCTCCATTGCATCCGCAGCCATTATTATTTCCACATCCGCCAAATAATCCACCGTTATTATTTCCACAGCAGCAGAATAAGAGAATTAAGAGTAACCAGTTATCTCCAAAACCTCCACAGCTGCAAGAATTTCCACCACAGTTTGTTGCTGTTACATCACTCATGTTAAAGCCTCCTAATATTTTTGTTTACACTTTATAGTATGCGGTACGGCTTGTCAGCTTTACACTATTTTGAAAATAAATTTATGGAATTTTTTTATCTTATAGGAAATTCCCATTTATGAATCATTTTCATAATATAAAAAATAATTGTATACATGAACTTTTTGTGATATAATGAGGCAAAATAAGGATATCATATTCAGTAACAATTTGTGTATTGGATGTAGGGAATGAAAAGGAGGTTTTACATATGGTAAAATTATATCAAAACGGTGTATATGTACTACATGGAACAGAAATGATAGAAGATAACGAAGAACAAAGAGAAGTTCTCAAAAAATATCTTCCAGACATTCCAACGAAAGAAGAAGCGATGAAGCAGACAATCGCATATGGAATATTAGCAGAACATAATCAGTCGGATAATATGGACAAGCTAAACATTAAATTTGATTGTTTAACTTCGCATGATATTACATTTGTTGGAATCATTCAAACAGCTAGAGCATCAGGACTTGAAGAATTTCCAGTGCCATATGTTCTGACAAACTGTCATAATAGTTTATGTGCTGTTGGAGGAACAATTAATGAAGATGATCATATGTTTGGTCTTTCTTGTGCGAAAAAATATGGTGGAATGTATGTGCCACCACATCAAGCTGTCATTCATCAGTTTGCAAGAGAAGTCTTAGCAGGATGTGGTAAGATGATATTAGGTTCCGATAGTCATACTCGTTATGGTGCATTAGGAACGATGGCAGTTGGAGAAGGTGGACCAGAAATTGTAAAACAGCTTCTAACACAGACGTATGACATCAATATGCCAGAGGTAATTGGGGTATATTTAACAGGAGAACCAAGAAAGGGAGTTGGACCACAAGATATTGCATTAGCAATTATTGGGGCTGTATTCAAAAATGGATATGTCAATAATAAAGTTATGGAATTTATAGGGGATGGGGTAGAAAAGTTATCAGCAGACTATCGAATCGGTATCGATGTTATGACAACAGAGACAACGTGTCTTTCTTCTATTTGGAAAACAGATGATACGATTAAAGAATTTTATATGACTCATGGAAGACCAGAAGCATATAAGTGTTTACAACCGGGGGATGTTGCCTATTATGATGGTATGATTTATGTAGATTTATCACAAGTGAAACCAATGATTGCTATGCCATTTCATCCAAGTAATGTATATACGATAGAAGAAGTCAACCACAATCTCTTTGATATTTTAGAAGAAGTAGAGAAGAAAGCTAAGATTAGCCTTAATAATAATCAAGTAGAATTCTCATTAAGAGATAAGATAAGAAATGGGAAACTTTATGTAGAACAAGGAGTGATTGCAGGCTGTGCAGGTGGCGGTTATGAAAATATTTGCGATGCGGCAGATATTTTAAGAGGAAAGTCAATTGGAGCGGATGAATTTTCATTAAGTGTGTATCCAGCCAGTCAGCCTGTCTTTATGGAACTTGTGAAAAATGGAAGAATCGCAGATTTAATGGCAACAGGAGCGACTGTTCGTAGTGCATTTTGTGGACCTTGTTTTGGAGCAGGGGATGTACCAGCGAACCAAGGTCTTAGTATTCGACATACAACTCGTAATTTCCCAAATCGAGAAGGATCGAAAATTACAAATGGTCAGATTGCTTCTGTTGCTCTTATGGATGCTAGATCCATTGCAGCTACGGCAGCAAATCAAGGGTATTTAACACCAGCTACTGATTTAGTCGATGTAGAATTTACAAAACCGAAATATTTCTTCGATCGTAGCATTTATGATAATCGAGTTTATAATGGGATTGGAAAGCCAGACAAGACAGTTTCCATAAAATTTGGTCCTAATATTGTAGATTGGCCAAAAATGTCAGCACTAACAGAGAATCTGTTATTAAAAATTGTTTCAGAAATTCATGATCCTGTTACGACAACAGATGAATTAATTCCATCAGGAGAAACTTCATCATATCGTTCTAACCCATTAGGATTAGCCGAATTTACGTTATCAAGAAAAGATCCTGAATATGTAGGTCGTGCAAAGTATATTCAGAGTGCAGAAAAAGCTCGTATACAAGGGGAAAATCCATGTGATGCTGTACCAGAGTTAGAAGAAGTTTTACAGACAATTCAATCAAAATGCACAAATATTACATTAGAAAATACAGGAATTGGAAGCACTATTTATGCCATAAAACCGGGTGATGGTTCTGCAAGAGAACAGGCAGCTTCTTGTCAAAAAGTATTAGGTGGCTGGGCAAATATTGCTAAAGAATATGCAACAAAGCGATATCGTTCTAATTTAATTAACTGGGGAATGTTACCATTTATTTTGGAAGAAGAATTAAGTTTTGGATTAGGCGATTATATATTCATTCCTAACATTAAAAATGCGATTTTAGAAAAAGAAGAAAAAATAACAGGATATATTGTAAAGAAAGAAATGAAACAAGTAGAATTTTCTATTGGAGAATTAACAGATAAAGAACGAGAAATTATTTTAAAAGGCTGTCTGATTAACTATAATCGCAAATAGAAGTTTATGACATGACATAGTGGAAAGTAAGAAAAAGAGTTTGTGTTCAAAGCATAGAACGCTTTTTCTGCTTTACATGTTACGTCTTTATTGAAAATAGGAATGACAACTTTGTAATAAATTCGAAGAAATGTTAAGAAATTATTACAAAAATTTAATAAACCTGTTGACAAAAAGATTAATTTTATGTAGAATGTTTCATAGAGCTAAGAAAATAGCGTAATAAAAAGAAAAATAATTCTGATAGATTGATAGGAGATAGAAATGAAACATAGATTAATGAAAATAGTAGTAGGAGCTTTTACTTGTGTTATGATGGGAGTATCTTTATTTCAGACAGCAGCTCAAGAAGATGTAGCAGCAGCTACAAAGAGATACGCAAAGAAATCAGCAGTTGTACAAGAAATTAAAATTCCACTTTCAGTAAAAGTTGATAAAGAAGCTATTTTAAGAAATGATATCGTAGACTATGCACTTCAGTTTGTAGGAAATCCATATGTATATGGTGGGACAAGTTTAACAAATGGAACAGATTGTTCAGGATTTACAATGGGTGTTTATAAGAAATTTTCTATTTCTTTAAGCCGTACTTCACGTTCCCAAGCATACGATGGTAAATCTATTAAGCGATCAGAGTTACAAAAAGGTGACTTAGTGTTTTATGGAAGTGGTAGCTATATTAGCCACGTAGCTATGTATATTGGAAATGGAAAAATTGTACATGCTAGTAATCCAAGTTCAGGGATTAAAGTAAGTCCTATGAACTACCGTACACCATGTAGATATGTTTCAATTCTTTCATAAAAATATCAGAATTTTATTTATTACATAATAATAGAAATAAGATAATATAAATTAAGCTATTATTGAATCCAATCCTTTAGAGATAGGGACAATAATAGCTTTTTTATGTTATAGGAAATTCCTCGCAAAGCACACTTTGTTCTTTTATAGGAAATTTCTCGTCTTTGATACAACATTTATGATTATCCGAACTCTTTTCCATTGAATATGATAAAGAGAGTACGAAGGAGGGATTATTATGAATGTTCAACAAATAAAAAGTGATGTCTTACAACAAATTCAAATAGAGAGTGCAAGAAAACAAAGATTAACAGGTAAAGGAATTTGTATTGCCATTTTAGATACAGGAATTGGGCCACATCAAGATTTTGGTTGGGAAAAAGGGAGAGTAAAAGCTTTTTATGATAGCGTAAATCAAAAAAAATATCCATATGATGATAATTCTCATGGAAGTCATGTGGCAGGAATTATAGGCTCGGAAGGAAGGAATGCTTTTGGAGTGCCAATGGGAGTAGCACCAGAGTGCCAGTTTGTCATTGTAAAGGTGCTAGATAATCGTGGCAATGGAAAAGTAGCAAACGTCATAGAAGGACTTCGTTGGGTGAGAGCCAATAGGGAACAATATCAAATAAATATTGTGAATATTTCTGTTGGAACACCAGCTACTGGACGAGAAGATGAAAGTTCAGAGTTAGTCAAAGAAGTAGAAAAAACATGGGAAAGTGGTATCATCGTCATTGTAGCAGCAGGGAATAATGGACCAAACCGTAAAAGTATTACAGTGCCAGGTATTAGTCGTAAAGTGATTACAGTAGGAGCTAGTGATGATGAGAAATTTGCAAGAAGAGCAAATGGAAAAGTATACTACTCAGGAAGAGGACCGACTGTTGGATGTATTAAAAAACCAGACTTAGTAGCACCAGGTGCCAATATTATTTCTTGTAGTCCTTTTCGAAGTGGTTATACGGTAAAAAGTGGAACTTCTATGTCGACGCCAATTGTTTCAGGTTCTGTTGCATTATTGCTACAAAAATATCCTTATCTCACAAATGTTCAAGTAAAAGAAAGACTTTGGAACTCTACGGATGATCTTGGAATGAGTTGGGAAAAACAAGGATATGGCATGATTAATCTGGAGAAATTATTAAGATAATGGAAACCGAAAAAGCTCTTCAATGATAGAATCCCTTTATCAAGAGAACAAATAGAAGAATTTTTGTAAAAAAGAGGGTATCGTTCTACCATCAAAAGAGATGATAGAGTGATACCCTCTTTTTTGAATGATTGTAACATAAACTGTGACTGTCACAAAGTACACTTTATTCTATCAATTATGAAATAACAGTTTCTGCTAATGTTTCCCACTTTGCATATAACTCTTCTAATTTACTATCAAGAGCTTCTTTTTCTTTTGTCAATTCTAATAATTTAGCAATATTAGTAGCAATCTCAGGTTTTGCCATTTCTTCTTCTAATTGAGCAATTTGTTCTTCTGTTATATGGATGTTTTCTTCACATTTTTTTAAAGCATTGGCTTGCTTGCGCATCTTTGCTTGCTCCTCTTTATTTTTTTTCCAGTCTTGTTTGGAAGAGGAGGTGGTAGAAGTAGTAACTGTAACTTGCTCGGTGGAAGTGGTTGCTAATTTTGCAAGCTGTTTTGCCTTTTCATTGATATAATAATCATAGTTTCCAGCATAGCTTGTAATAGAAGAGTTAGAAAGTTCCATAATGCGAGTAGCCGTTTTATTGACAAAATAACGGTCATGAGAGACATATAATACAGTTCCTGTATAATCTTTTAATGCACTTTCTAAAATTTCTTTGGAATGAATATCTAAGTGGTTTGTCGGTTCATCGAGAATCAAAAAGTTAGCAGAAGAGAGCATAAGTTTTGCTAAAGAAACTCTTCCACGTTCACCACCGCTTAAATCTCCGATTTTTTTAAACACATCATCTCCTGTGAATAAAAAGGCCGCTAATACATTTCGAATTTGTGTTTGTGTTAAGTTAGGATACGTATCCGAAATTTCATCAAAAATATTTTTGTTCAGATTTAATACTTGATGTTCCTGATCGTAGTAACCAATCTGGACTTTGGCACCTAAAACGATTTTTCCAGCATCTTGGCGAATTAATTTATTTAAAATCTTTAAAATCGTAGTTTTACCAGTTCCATTATTTCCTAATAATGCAACTTTCTCACCACGAAAGATTGAAAAGTCTAGATCGGAAAATAAGTGACGTTCTCCAAAAGATTTGGAAAGTCCTGTGACAGTTAAGACATCATTTCCACTTACTACAGAAGGTTCTAGCTTAATACGCATGTCTGTTTGAATTTCTTCTGGCTTCTCTATAAGTTCCATTTTATTCAAAAGTTTCTCACGACTTTCTGCTCGCTTAATTGATTTTTCACGATTAAAAGAACGAAGTTTTGTAATAACTTCTTCTTGATGTTTGATTTCTTTTTGCTGGTTCAAATACTGCTTCATTTGGCTAGCACGAATTGCTTCTCGTTTTTTTGCAAATTCTGAGTAGTTTCCTAAATACATATGACCTTTTCCATTGTAAAGTTCAATTACTTTGGTAACAACTTTATCAAGGAAATATCGATCATGGGATACAATTAAAACAGCACCGGGATAATTGCTTAAAAAAGTTTCAAGCCATGCAATAGAATCCATGTCTAAATGGTTTGTAGGCTCATCAAGAAGAATGAGATCTGGCTTTGATAAAAGTAATTTTCCAAGAGAGACACGAGTTTTTTGTCCACCAGATAATGTATCAATTTGCTTATGGAAATCTTCATCAGAAAAGCCAAGCCCCTTTAAAACACCAGTGATTTCACTTTTGTAAGCATATCCATTGGCTTGTTCAAATTCATGGGTAAGACGTGTATATGTTTCAAGCATTGTATGAAGTTCTTCATCCGAAGAGGCATGCTTCATATTTTCTTCTAATTCCCGAATTTTTTTATCCGTTTCGATAATTTCTTTTTTTACCTCTAACATTTCTTCATAAATTGTATGTTTAGAGGAGCGCTCAGGTTGCTGAGAAAGATAACCAATGGTTTTATGCTTTGCAAAAGTAATTTGTCCATCGTCTGGTGTCAGTTGATTCATAATAATTTTTAGTAAAGTAGATTTCCCAGCACCATTAATCCCAACGATAGCAGCTTTTTCACGATCCTCTATATGAAATGATACATCTTTTAGAATTTCATCAGTACCAAAAGTTTTACAAATATTTTGACAGGCTAATATCATAAGTACACTTCCTTTCAATGTCATAAAAATAAATAATAAAAGAAGAATGATAACGTTCTTTTTTTTTATCATGATTAACTCTAGCAATTACTATATCATGAACTAATCGAATAAGTAAATATTTATCTACGGAAATAGGAAGATTTACTTGTTGTAATATTTTTAAAAAAGAAAAAGAATAGATGGAAAAATACAGAAAGAGAGTTTGACAAAAAATATACAATTAGTATATAATAAGGGAAAATAGGTTGTTACGATAATAAAAAGAACAATCAGGAGGTATAATGATATGAATGCAAAAGAAATTTCACCAGCAGTCATTAAAAGGTTGCCAAGGTACTATCGATATTTAGGTGAACTATTAGAAAATGAAGTAGTTCGCATTTCCTCAAAGGAATTAAGTGAACGTATGCAAGTGACAGCGTCACAGATTCGACAAGATTTAAATAATTTTGGTGGATTTGGACAACAAGGATATGGATATAATGTTCAGTACTTATATACAGAAATTGGTAAAATTTTAGGTGTGAATCAGACGAATAACATTATTATTATTGGTGCAGGAAATTTAGGACAAGCACTTGCTAATTATCAAGATTTCGAAAAGCGTGGATTTGCTATTAAAGCAATTTTTGATGTGAATCCTCGTCTAATTGGATTAACAGTTCGTGGTGTTGAAATTATGGATATAGAAACTGTTGGAAAGTTTGTAAAAGAAAATGATATTCGCATTGCAGCACTCACATTACCAAAGCAGAAAGCTCAAAAAGCAGCACAGGAGTTAGTGGATCTTGGAATTAAAGCATTTTGGAATTTTGCTTCTGTGGATTTACATCTTCCAGAGGATATCGTGGTAGAGAACGTTCATTTATCTGAAAGTTTAATGACACTATCCTATCGTATTAATAGCATGAATCAACAATAGGAGATGGGTTATGATACTTGGTGTTGGTACAGATATGATAGAAATTATACGAGTAGAGAAAGCGTGCCAAAAGAAAAAATTTTTGGAACGTGTATATACAATACGAGAACAGGAACTATACCGAGACTCACCAAGTAAGCTAGCTGGTAATTTTGCGGTAAAGGAAGCTGTTGTAAAAGTGTTTGGAACAGGATTTCATGGGATTGAGCCAAGAGAGATAGAAGTATTACGTGATGAATATGGAAAGCCTTATATCAATCTTTATGGCAATGCAAAAAAAAAGCAGGAACAGCTTGAAATAACGAATATTCAAGTGTCTATAACGAATACCAAAGAGTATGCGATGTCTTTTGTGATTGGAGAGAATGAAAAAAGATGAAATATGTACTTTGTGCAGAAAAAATGCAAATGGTTGATCAACAAGTAGTAGAACATATTGGTATACCAAGTTTGGTATTGATGGAAAGAGCCGCCTTGGGTGTTACCGGGCGGCTTTTTCAAAGATATTCTTGTGAAAATTGTTTGATCGTAGTCGGCGTTGGAAATAATGGAGCAGATGGTCTTGCTACTGCTAGACAGCTTATGGAAAAAGGATATGAACCAAAAATTTATATTTGTGGAAACTTGGAAAAAGCAACTTCACAGTTTCATATACAGTATCAGATTTTACAAAAGTTAGGAGCTGTATTTCTAAAAAAATTAGAAATAGACACATACAGTGTAATAGTGGATGCTATTTTTGGAGTTGGATTATCAAGAGAAGTTCAAGGAGCATATAAAGCTGTTATTTCTTTTATGAATCAATTACAGTGTCCAATTGTATCCGTTGATATTCCATCTGGTATTGATGCTACGACAGGAAGGGTTTTAGGAGAGGCAGTGAAAGCAGATAGTACTGTTACGTTTGGATTTTTAAAGACTGGACTCTTATTATATCCAGGAGCTTCTTATGCAGGAAATGTGATACTGAAAGGAGCAGGTTTTCATGAACAAAGCCTTATAAGGAGAGAAGAAGAGGCTTATATTTATGAAAGAAAAGATTTAAAAAATTTAATGCCAAAGAGAACAGCATGGTCAAACAAAGGAACGTATGGAAAGTTATTAGTCATAGCAGGTGGGAATGAACTAGCAGGAGCAGCAGCACTTGCTTCAAAGGGAGCTTTTGCAACAGGATGTGGCATGGTAAAGCTGTGCACTGGTAAAGCTAATCGAGATAGTTTAATTGCCAACATTCCAGAGCTTATGATCGCTACTTGGGAACAGGAAGAAGAAGCCGTTGTTGTTATAGAAAAACAGTTAGAGTGGGCAGATGCCATTGTATTTGGTCCTGGAATGGGAATGTCTAATATGACAAGACAGATTTTAGAATGTATATTACAAAAAGCAAAAGTACCAGTTCTTTTGGATGCAGATGCGTTAAACGTATTAGCACAACATAAAGAGCTTATAAGAGAATGTCAGAATTCTGTTATCATAACACCTCATATCAAAGAATTTTCTAGGCTAAATGGATATTCCATAGAAGAAATTCAACAAGATCTACTGGGGAAAGCAAGAGAGTTTGCGAAACAATATCCAGTGATCTGTGTGGTAAAGGATGCAAGAACAGTTGTCACAAAAGAAGGAGAAATCGCATATATTAATGTAAGCGGAAATAATGGCATGGCAACAGCTGGTTCTGGTGATGTGCTTAGTGGGATAATTGGTGGACTTTTAGCACAAGGCGTAGAGCCTAGAAAAAGTGCTACATTTGGTGTATATTTACATGGGTTAGCAGGAGATTATGCAAAGGAAGCAATGGGGGTATACAGTATGACAGCGAGAGATATTATAAAGCATCTAAAGGACGTTTTAGGAGGAAAAAAATATGACACAGTACAGGAGAGTTTATGCACAGATTGATTTAGATGCAATTCGTCATAATATAAAAGAAATAAGAAAAAAAGTTGGAAAAGAAACAAAAATCATGTTGGTAATTAAAGCGGATGGCTATGGGCATGGTTCTGTAGCTGTTGCACAGGCTTTACAAGAGCAAGTAGAAGCCTTTTGTGTTGCGACTATTGAAGAAGGAATATTACTTCGTAATAGAGGAATTACAAAAACAATTTTAATTCTTGGTTATACTGCTAAAGAACAATATCCACAACTTATTCAATATGATTTAGCACAAACTGTGTTTGAATATGAAATGGCAGAAGGAATTTCAAGATTAGCAGTTGCTATGAATCAACAAGGAAAAATTCATATTGCCATAGAGACAGGAATGAATCGAATTGGTTTTTTTGATAATGAAGAAAGTATTCAAGTTATTAAAGAAATTGGAAAACTTCCTATGATTCAAATGGAAGGAATCTTTACCCATTTTGCCTGTGCAGATGAAGCGGACAAAACATCTGCAATGTGTCAATTAAAGCGATATGAAACATTTATAGATAAATTAGAGGAAGAAGGTATCTATATTCCGATCAAACATATTGCGAATAGTGCGGCTATTTTAGATCTAAATATGGCGAAATTAAATATGGTGCGTTCAGGAATTATTACATATGGATTATATCCTTCCAATGAAGTAAAAAGAGATGAAATTCGTCTAAAGCCTGCTATGGAATTAAAAAGCCATGTTGTATATGTAAAGACTGTAAAAGAAGGGGAGGGAGTTAGCTATGGATCTACTTATGTGACAGAAAAAGAGACAAAGATAGCAACGATTTCCATTGGATATGCAGATGGCTATCCAAGAGCCTTATCTTCTAGAGGAAGAGTATTAATTCGAGGACAATATGCTCCAATTATTGGAAGAGTTTGTATGGATCAGATGATGGTTGATGTGACACAAGTACAAGGAGTGAAAGAGGGAGATGTTGTAACATTAGTAGGACGTGACGGAGAAAATTGTATTACAGCAGAAGAAATAGCTAGTTATATGAATACAATTAATTATGAATTTATTTGTGGACTGGGACGAAGAGTTTCAAGAGTTTACTTAGAAAATGGCGAGATTATCAAAATAGCAGACTATTTAACCGATTAAAAGAAAAAAAGAAGTATACTCCAGAATATATTGGCAATAATAGAAAAAAAGAAATAGGAAAACATATATGATGGAGTGTGAATAAATTGATTATAAAACGAGGCGATATTTATTATGCGGATTTGAGACCTGTTGTAGGGTCAGAGCAAGGTGGAGTACGCCCTGTTCTTATTATTCAAAATGATGCTGGAAATAAACATAGTCCGACTGTAATATGTGCAGCGATTACTAGCAAAATGAATAAAGCAAAGTTACCAACTCATGTAGAGTTAGATAGTAAAAAATATCATATTATGAAAGATTCAGTTATTTTATTAGAACAAATACGAACGATTGATAAAACACGCCTAAAAGAAAAGGTTTGCCACTTAGATAGCGCTATTTTAGAGCAGGTAAATCAAGCATTAAAAGTTAGCTTAGAACTGTTGCTTACATAAGACACAACAAGGAAATCTAAAAGTAGGCGAATCTAATTGGTATATCATGAAAAAGATAAGAGAGTGTAAAAAAGGAGAAGACAAGAAGTGGAAGATGCAAATAATTCATTGAAAGATATATTTTCCAAAGTATTTGGTAAGAAAAATAGTGAGGAAGAAAATGAGTTTGAAGAAGAAATCATAGATATTTTACAAGAAGGACATGAACAAGGTGTGATTCAGTCAGAAGAAGCAGAAATGATTACGAATATCTTTCAATTTGGAGATAAAGAAGCAAGAGATGTTATGACAATTCGAAAAAAAATAAAAGCAATCGAAGCGCATACATCTCTAAAAGAAGCGTTAGAGTTTATGTTAGAAGAAGGATATTCTCGCTATCCCCTTTATGAAGAAAATTTAGATAATATCGTAGGAATTTTACATGTAAAAGATGCTATGAAAGCATATCTAGAAAATAATAGGAATGTTGCTTTGAAAAAGCTGGCAAGAGAAGTATTTTTTGCTCATGAAACACAAAAATTAAATCGTCTCTTGAAAGAAATGCAAACACAAAAAATGCATATGGCGATTATTTTAGATGAATATGGACAGACACAAGGTCTAGTCGCAATGGAAGATATTTTAGAAGTCATCGTTGGTGACATATGGGATGAAGACGAAGAGGAAGAACAAGGCATTATAAAAACAGGGGAGCATACATATCGGATCTTTGGATGGACAAGACTTACAGAAATAGAAAGTATTTTAAAAATTACATTTCCAGACGAAGATATTGAAACGATGAATGGGTTTTTATTATATCAATTAGGGCATTTACCACAGGAAAAGGAAGAAATTAAAATTGAATACGAAGGATACTTTTTCTATCCAGAAGTTGTAGATAATAAGATGATCAAGCAAGTAAAGGTTGTGAAAAAGCTTGATTCAGTTTTAGAATAGTGGTATTATAAACAATAGCATTTTCATATGCAAGAGATAGAAAGAAAAGGAGATAAGACGATGTCAGGACATTCTAAGTTTGCCAATATTAAACATAAAAAAGAAAAAGCAGATGCGGCAAAAGGTAAGATTTTTACAAAAATTGGTAGAGAAATTGCAGTTGCAGTAAAAGAAGGCGGACCAGATCCTGCTAATAATAAAAAATTAAGTGATGTTATTGCAAAGGCAAAAGCAAATAATATGCCAAATGATACGATTGAAAGAAGTATTAAAAAGGCAGCAGGAGATACAAATGCAGCCAACTATGAGCCTGTTACATATGAAGGATATGGTCCAAGTGGAATTGCAATTATTGTAGAATCTTTAACAGATAATAAGAATAGAACAGCAGCCAATGTTAGAAATGCGTTCACAAAAGGTTCTGGAAACGTAGGAACACCAGGATGTGTATCATATATGTTTGATAAAAAAGGACAAATTATTATTGATAAAGAAGAATTTGAAATGGATGCAGATGAACTTATGATGTTAGTATTAGATGCTGGGGCAGATGATTTCTCAGAAGAAGAAGACTGCTTTGAAATTTATACAGATCCAGAGGCTTTTACTCAAGTGAGAGAAGCTTTAGAAGGACAAAATATTCCTATGGTATCTGCAGAAGTAACAATGATTCCACAAAATTATGTGTCATTAACAGATGAAAATGATATCAAAAATTTACAAAAAACATTAGATCTTTTAGAAGAAGACGATGATGTTCAAAACGTATATCATAACTGGGATGAATAAAAAAGTAAGGATTTATAATGGGTCCAAGCTTTTGTAAGTAAAAAAGGTGAAGAAAATCGTACTGGTCACGATGTACGTAGCAAAAAATCATCAAAAATATATCAATACACCAAATGCAATGTATATCGTAATTGATATATACGCAGGAGGTGTATTTTTATGCCAGTATATATTCGTTTCGGTTTCTAAAATCATCAAGAGAATTGTAAAAAAAATATGAAATAACAGCAGAATGTCTTTTATTTTTTGGATATTTCGGTATAATAGAAAATAGAGATTTGATTCATGAAGGAGGGATATAAAATGCCATATTTTGGTTTTTATTTTGATCCAACATACATTTTAATTATTATCGGAGCAGTACTTTGTTTATTAGCTTCTGCTAAAGTGAATACTACTTTTAATCATTATCAGCGTGTAAGAAGTAACTCAGGGATGACAGGAGCAGAGGCAGCACAAAGAATTTTAAATTCACAGGGAATTTATCATGTTAGTGTAGAACATATTCGTGGAAATCTAACGGATCATTATGATCCAAGGACAAAAGTATTAAGACTTTCAGATTCCGTATATCATTCTACTTCTGTCGCAGCTATTGGAGTAGCTGCTCATGAGTGCGGGCATGCGATTCAAGATGAAAAAGAATATGCACCACTTAAAATTCGTGGTGCTTTAGTTCCAGCCGCAAATTTTGGTTCTCAGATATGTTGGTTGTTTATTATAGGTGGAGTGCTCTTTGGAGCAAATTCATTTTTAATTAATCTTGGGATTTTATTGTTCTCATTATCTGTATTATTCCAGATTATAACATTGCCAGTAGAGTTCGATGCATCTAGACGTGCTGTAGCACTTTTGGCTCAGACAGGAATTTTAGGAAATGAAGAGTTAAAGGGAACAAAGAAAGTATTAGGAGCTGCAGCTTTAACTTATGTTGCGAGTGCGGCAGCAGCAATTTTATCACTTCTTCGATTGATCTTATTATTTGGAAGAAGAGATGATTAATTTTAATTATGAATTTCTCATGTAAAATCAGTCAATTTATAAGAGCAGAAATCTTTTACAGAATTTGTTGTTTTGCATAGAAGAAAAAGGAAATCAAGGCGCTATTTATGTAGCACCTTGATTTCTTTTACATGAGAAGAAGACATTTCTATATATAATAGAGAAAATATTATGAAAAAACTATCTTTCGTAT
>JADIML010000012.1 GCA_017694765.1 Candidatus Scybalomonas excrementavium | reverse complement strand
CTTGTTTTCTTTCAAAACCTGTGAAAGCATCATCACAAAATGCTCTTGTTAATTCTCTTGCGCGGTCAGGACGGAAGTTAAAGAAAATAACGGAATCATTTTCTTTTACAGTTGCCACTGCTGTTCCATTTTCTTCTACAACAGTTGGAAGTACAAATTCATCGAATACTTCTTCTGCATAAGATGCTGTAATCGCTTCCATGGCATTTGTTACTTTCTTTCCTTCTCCAAGTACAATGGCATTGTATGCTTTTTCCACACGTTCCCAACGATTATCACGATCCATTGCATAATAACGTCCAGAAATTGTTGCAATTTTACCTACACCGATTTCATCCATTTTCGCCTGTAACTGTTCTAAGAAACCTTTTCCTGAAGCTGGTGCTGTATCACGACCATCTAAAAATGCGTGAACATATACATTTGTTACTCCTTCTCTTTTTGCTAATTCAAGCAATCCATATAAATGTTCAATATGGCTATGAACACCACCATCTGATAATAAACCAAGTAAATGTAAGTCACTTCCATTTTCTTTACAATTTGCAACTGCCTTTACAAAAGCTTCATTGGTAAAGAAGTCTCCATCTTCAATGGCTTTTGTAATTCTTGTTAATTCTTGATATACGATACGTCCTGCACCCATGTTAAGATGTCCAACTTCAGAGTTACCCATCTGACCTTCTGGAAGTCCTACTGCCATACCACTTGCATTTCCTTTTACAAATGGATATTCTTTCATTAAACGATCCATCACTGGAGTCTTTGCCATTGCAATCGCATTTCCTTCTACTTTATCATTTAATCCATATCCATCCAAAATCAATAATACAGTTGGTTTTTTGCTCATACTATAAATCTCCTTTTTCATTTTGTCTAAAAGTATGAGAAATATATGATATAAATTTCTCATTTCTCTGGGCAATGCAGGTGAAAATGTAAACACTGCTCATGTGCATCGTGTGTTTTTTATCTGATAAAAATGTCTTATATAACTTATTCAAAGAAGTTTCTTATCATACAAAAAAACACAGAATAAGCATCGCCCATCTGTGTATTATAACCACATGTTGTGGCTTTCCTTAACTTTCTTTTTGATCATACTCTTTTCTAGCTAAAATGTCAATCTTTTATCAAAGAAAACTTTATAAGAAATTTTACGAAAAAATTATATACTTTATACAATCTACTTGATACAGTCAAAATTCAAATCATATTTTTTCATTTCTATTTGAACGATAGCAATGTATGAAACAAAGTGTAACGTTCGCATCCTTCTTTTTACATGATGAAAATGCCCCATTAAGAGGATTTTTCATCACGTAAGAAAAGTGATGAGAAACAAAACCTTTTATTTCTCATCACAAAGTATTTCTATCTTAGTTATGCTAAACCTTTTTCTTCTAACCAATTATATAAAGTGAATTTTCCATCTTTGATTCTTTTTGCTCTAAACTGAAATTCTATCATTGTCAATACAGTAAATATGATAAACCAAATTGCTAAAATAATACAGCTATTCCTTATACTTTCTCCACCTGCTATTGTACTTCTAAATGCTTTTACAGTATAAGTAAATGGTACCCATCCATGTAAATATGGCACAAAAGATCCAGATACTTCAATTGGATATGTTCCAACAGAACCTGCAAGCTGAATGACCATGAAAATTAACATTAAAAAGCTGCCTGCTTTTCCAAATGTATTCGTAAAAAAGTACATAATTGACATAAATGTGAAAGATGTTAATAAAGCAAATCCCAATGTTTTTCCCATTTCTACTGGTGTAAAACCGTTAATAACATGAAGCAGCCCAACCATAACAACAGCTTGAACTCCTGCTATTACATATAAAACAGAGGCTTTACTCAACCACCAAGAAATTCCTGACTTTAGTTCTCCTTCATATTTTGTCAATGGATACATTAAGCTAAATGCCATACATCCTACCCAAAGTGCTACTGACATCATATAAGGTGCCATTGCATGACCATTATTTTCTACTTTTGTAACTTGTGTTTCTTTGGCATCAACTGGAGATGAGAACATATCCGTAACAGCCTCACCTGTATTCGTATCATTAATTTCATCTGCACCATCTTTTAGACTATCTGAAAGTTCTGTTGCACCATCTTCCAACTCGATCAATCCATTACCTAATGTATCACTTCCCTCTTTTAACTTGGAAGCTCCTTCATTGAGTTTTTCAGCTCCTTCACTTAATTGTTTTGTACCATCTAGTAATGTATCATTATTACTTGTTAAAGTATTCATACCTGCTGTAAGAGCATTAACACCTGATAAAAGTTGTTTGGAGCCATCTTGAATACCATCTGTTAATTGGGCTACTCCATTTGTCAAGGAATTTACACCTTGTTTTAATGTATCTGAGTTACTATCTAATGTAAGAAGACCGTCTTTTAAGCTACTAACTCCATTTGTATATGCTTCTATCCCTGCATATAGGCCATTCTGTCCATTAACCCCTTCCTTTAAAGAAGTTAAACCAGATTGAATTTGTTTTGAGCCAGCAATTAACCCATTTTCTTTATCCAAACCATTTTTTACAGCCTCAAATCCATCTGACATAGATGCAATCATTTTTGCTCCACCTGGTAAAGCAGTTTCAGATTGTTTTGCAAGTGCAGCTACTTGTGTTTTTAACTGTGTAAGCATACCTGCTATTTCTTCTGCTGACATCTCACCAGATGTATTTTGTAACGCATCATTTAATTGTTGAATTGCTTTATTTATTTGTGGAAGTCCTTCCACAAGTGCTTTTGCCTGTGCCTTAGTTGTATCATCCAATGTCACTTGATTTGACATTGTTTCTAAACCTTTTGTTAAAGCACTGCTTCCTTGTTCTAATTGATTTGTTCCATTGGAAATCTGTTTTGCTCCTAATAATAACGCAGCATTATTTTTTGCTAACGTCTTTGCTCCATCTACTGCTGTAGATACACCATTTGTATAAGAAGTCACACCATCTGCTAAAGATTTTCCACCTTCTTGTAATTGTTTTGATCCAGCAGATACTTGTGTTGTAAGTTTTGAAACACCATCATTTAATTGGTTTACTCCATTACTTACTGTATTGACTCCGTCAATATATTTTTTTAATCCAACTTCTAATGTATGACTACCTTCTTTAAAAGTTAGTGTGCTATCTGCTAAAACTCCTAAATTTTTATTAATTTTTGTATTTCCATCTTTTACTTCTTCTACACCATCTCGTATCTTAGAAGAACCATCTGCTGCATCTTCCATTCCACTTCCAATTTCTTTTAATTGGTCAAAGACAGTTTCTGTATAAGTTTTTGTAACTTCAGAAGAAACCTCACTTTTAATTTTTTCCATAGCGGACTCACTCATCTTAGATGCAATATAGTTAGTTCCCGGATTTGTTTGATAAGATAATTCCATTTTCTTTGGCTTTTTATTTGTTAAAGTAGAAGCGTTTTTCGAAAAATCATTTGGAATGGTAATAACCATATAATATTTTCCATCTTTGATTCCTTGTTCGGCTTCTTCTTTCGTTACTTCTTCAAACTTCATAGAAGCATTATCCATTAAATTATCTACTAATTCTTTTCCAACATTTAATGTCTTTCCTTCATATTTTATTTTCTGATCTTGATTTACAACTGCAACTGGCAGTTTATCCACATTGCCATATGGATCCCACATAGAACCTAAAAATAATGTTGTATAAATGGTTGGGATTGCAATAATTGCAATAATAACAAGCAACATTAATTTATTCTGAAATAGCCCCTTCCATTCTTTTTTTAACATATTGTTTCCTCCTTTTTGACACACGTAACATAAT
>JADIML010000130.1 GCA_017694765.1 Candidatus Scybalomonas excrementavium | reverse complement strand
TATCTTCCATAACTTCTAACAGGCGATTTCCTAATAATTGTTCATACTTTGGATCATACGTTTTTGGATATGGACTTTTTCTTCGCCATAAAATATCATATGGTAAATGATTTTGTCCTGCATGACGAAGTAATCCTTTTACAATCCCATTTGGACACTTCATACACCAAGGTACATTAAACACATATTCCACAATTCTATGATCGGCAAATGGCACTCTTGCTTCCAATCCAGAATACATACTTGTTCGATCCATACGATCTAATAAGGTTACCATAAACCATTTTAAATTTAAATATCCGATTTCTCTTCTTCTACTTTCTTCCTTTGTTTCTCCATAAAGTCTTGGTGTTTCTGCAATGGTTTTTTCATAGGCAGCATCGGCATATTCTTGCATTGGAAGTTCTTTTATAATTTCTTCTTTTAAAAGACTTTGACGTGGTTCCATACTCATAGACCATGGGAAATGATTCTGCTTTAACATATTTTCTTTATGAAACCAAGGATAGCCACCGAATATTTCATCGGCACATTCTCCTGTCAGTACAACTTTATTATACGGAACAACTTGGGAACAAAAATATAACATAGAAGATTCTACATCTGCCATACATGGCAAATCTCTTGCATCCACTGCTCGGAATAAATAGTCTATTAATTCTGTGTTATTACATTCCAAATAGTGGTGGTTTGTTTGACTATATGTTACCATTTGATCAACAAAAGGTCGATCTTGGCTTGGTTGAAAATCATTGGATTTAAAATATTGATTATTATTTTTAAAGTCAAAGGAAAATGTATTTAATACTTTCCCCTCTTTTCGTAGCTCTTTGGCACAGATGGCAGTTACAAGACTGCTATCTACACCACCAGATAAAAAGGTAGCGATTGGAACATCAGATAACATCTGTAACTTAATGGCATCTTCAACAAGCCACGCCGTTTTTTCTATCGTTTCGTCCATAGAATCTTCATGTACTTTACTAATGAGCTTCCAATAGGGCTGTTGTGTCGTTACCCCTTGTTTTACCATTAAAATATGCCCTGCTAATACTTCTTTTATCCCGGCAAAGACACCTTTTCCATATGTTTTGGCTGGTCCTAATGCAAAAATTTCACAAAGTCCATCTTTATCTAGTGTAGGTTCAATTCCTGGATACTGAAAAAGCCCTTTTAACTCGGAAGAAAAAACAATTCCTTCTTCTGTCATTGTATAAAAAAGAGGTTTTACGCCTAAACGATCCCGGACTAAATAGAGAGCTTCTTCATTGGAATCCCAAATCCCAATGGAAAAAATACCATTTAACTGCTCGATATAAGAAATGCCATAACGCATATATCCAAGTAAAATAACTTCTGTATCACTTGTTGTTTCAAATTCCTCTCCTTCTTGCTTAAGCCTTTCCCTAAGAAGACGCATATTATAGATTTCTCCATTAAATACAATCGTAGCCTTTCTTTCTCCTCGCTGTCTCATCATCGGTTGATGCCCACTGACTAAATCTAGAATAGAAAGTCTTACATGTGCAAGCCCACATCCTTTTTCGATATAAGTACCATCATCATCTGGCCCTCTTCTTTTTTGAGCCTGATTCATTTCCTCTAAAATCGTATTCCATTTCTTTTCTTCTTTTGTTAGATCCATCGCTGGATGAAAAAAACCTGCAATTCCACACATAGTAACTCCCTTATATTTTCTTTTTTATTTCTTATAAGTATTACCGTAATTGTTTCGATTCTATTCTTTTTTGGATTATTTCTTTTTTATTAACCTCTTTTATATGTTTAAAGAAATGATTGTATCACTGGCTGATACTGTCTATGTTCTAACGCTTGTTCTAACGTTTCTACTAATAAATCTGTATGTGCTATCATTGAATTTGGCTTCTTGATCGGATCATCTTGCCCAAATGGCACAAAATAAATATGCTTTGTATTCAATAATAACCCTATATTTTTCATATTCATTCCCAACGCATCATTTGTGGAAATAGATAACACTAATGGCTTTTCATTTCTTAAGTGTGCTTTTGCTGCCATAAGAACTGGTGTATCTGTAATCCCATTTGCTAGCTTTCCAATGGTGTTTCCTGTGCATGGTAAAATAACTAAAATATCTAGAAATCCTTTTGGACCAATTGGTTCTGCTTGTGCAATGGTTTTTATAATAGGATTTCCTGTTATTTCTTCTGCTTTTTTTAAAAAGTCCTTTGCTTTTCCAAAACGGCTATCAATATTTTGAGAACTATTAGAAAAAATACATCGAACATCTGCCCCTGTTGTTACTAACTTCTCTAATTGTTCCATTGCCTTTTCATATGTACAAAAAGAACCTGTAAAAGCAACGCCTACTGTTTTTCCTTTTAAATTCATAATATACACTCCATTATTTTTAGTTTTATGAAAAAATCACTTCTCTTTATTTTATTTCTGTTCTATGTTTTCTTTTTCCACTTGTTCTAATATAACTTCTGCTAGTAAATGAGCCGAAGATTTGGGAGAATATTTTCCGGGAAGACCTTTACATAAATAAGCCTCTATCCCTTTTTCTTTGGCATACTCATAATCGACTCCTCCACTTCCCGATGCAATGTCAAAAATTTTAGTATGTTCTCCTAGATCTTCTAATATCGATGCCTTTAAGATCTTTTTGGGAATCGTATTAAAAATCATATCACTCTTTCGTAAAGAAGGTAGCATTTCTTCCATAAACACAACTTTATCTGCAAGTAAACTTGCTTGTGCTTTTACTTCTTCTCTTCGAACACAAACCGTTACATATGCTCCCATTCCTTTTAAATATTGTACGATTGTCTTTCCACATATTCCGTATCCTAATACCGTACACTTGCTTTTATGAATATTTTTGGGATGATAGAAAATCGCTTTGGCTATCACACCTTCTGCTGTAGCAATGCTATTATAAATCGTAATATCTTTTCGATTCATATAATCAAAGACAATTACTCCCTTTTGTAACAACTTTTCTTCTAAACTCTTAGGGATACAGCCAGCAAATAGTGCTTGCCCTCTTTCCATACTTTGTTCTAACCACTCTAGGAATGTTGTCTGTTCTAGTTTTTGTAAAGATAACTCTGGTTTTAAAAAATCAAATGGAATCGGTGCTAAAATGTTTTTAGAATCCTTGATAGCCGACTCCAAAGAATCTACAACTGGTAGCTCTCCTTCCTTTTGAAAAGAGTCTAACAAATGGGTACAAACTTGATAACCATTAACCTTTAACATTTTGGCTAGGTAATATTGTCTTTGATCTCCTCCAATAACAGCAAAATCATAGGAATATTTTGTCAACCTATAACATCTCCTCTTTTCTATTCTTATTACTATATGCAAAAAAATCTATCATGTGAATCTTGGACATTATGTTTTTACAACACAGTATTTTAAGTGGAGAGAAAAACCCTTCTTGCTAGACGTTCATTATTTTGAATAAAAAGAAAAACCCTTCTTGCGAGACATTCATTCTGCCTAACAAAAAGGGTTTCCTTAAAAAACTATTCATTTTATAAAAGTGGATTTTTTATTTTACAATAAATCTATCAATTTCTTTTAATAATTCTTCTGGATTCTCATCATAAACGATCATTTCTACTGGATTAGAAATATCTAAGCTGAAAATTCCCATAATAGATTTCGCATCAATTACATATCTTCCTGAGCAAAGATCGATATTATATGGAAATCTATTTACAATATTTACAAAATCTTTTGTGTCATTAATGGATTGTAATAAAATATTTACTTTTTTCATTGTTTTCCCTCCTAAAATTTCTTGTATACTTTATGATAACAAATTGCTTTTCCCATTATAACCTATTATACTTCTTTTTTGCTTAGTTGCAAATAACTTTTTCTGTATCTTTATCAAAAATATGAAGTTTATTCACATCGATTGCAAGTGTAATTTCTGTATCAGCTTTTACATCTGCACGAGCGGATGTACGAGAAATTAATTTTTGTCCTTTTACATCTAAGTATAAGTTTACTTCAGAACCTAACATTTCTACTAATTCCACTTTACATGTAAAAGTAGAATCCTGTGCTAATGCGATGAATGCTTCTTCTGCATGGATATCTTCTGGACGAACTCCCATCCATACGTTTTTCCCTACATAATTTTTCAAATCACTTGCTGCTTGAGATGCTGAAATTTTAATTTTAAATCCAGAGAAGTTTGCAAATAAAGAATCTCCTTCTTTTGTAATTTGTGCATCAATAAAGTTCATTTCTGGAGAACCAATGAATCCAGCTACGAATTTATTACATGGTTCATTATAAAGATTTTGTGGTGTATCTACCTGTTGAATGATTCCGTCTTTCATAACAACAATTCTATCACCCATTGTCATCGCTTCTGTCTGATCATGTGTTACATATACAAATGTTGTTCCTAACTGTTTATGTAATTTGGTAATCTGACTTCTCATTTCTGTACGAAGTTTTGCATCAAGGTTTGATAATGGTTCATCAAGTAAGAATACTTCTGGATTACGAACCATAGCACGACCTAAAGCAACACGCTGTCTTTGTCCACCAGAAAGTGCTTTTGGTTTACGATCTAATAAATGCTCAATATCAAGAATTTTTGCTGCCCAATGCACTTTTTCATCGATTTCTTCTTTTGGAACTTTTCTTAATGTAAGACCAAATGCCATGTTTTTATAAACTGTCATATGTGGATAAAGCGCATAGCTTTGGAATACCATCGCAATGTCACGATCCTTTGGTGCTACATCATTTACAATACGATCACCAATCCATAATTCTCCACTTGAAATTTCTTCAAGACCAGCGATCATACGAAGAGTTGTAGATTTCCCACAACCAGATGGTCCTACAAGAATTACGAATTCTTTATCTTCAATTTTTAAATTTAAGTCTGGTACAACTGTTACATTTCCTGGATATGTTTTCTCTACATGTTTAAATTCAATACTTGCCATTTATTAATACCCTCCTGCATAAATAACATAATCAAAAACCTTTAATTATCATTTTTTAAGAAATCTTTTAGAATGTATCTCCTTGATTTTCTCGTTTCTTGTGTTTAATCATACCATGTCATTTTGCTCTTTTACAAGGGTAAAATATTGATATTCATGGTTAAATATTGATATTTTTTCATTGTAAGAGCAACTATTATTGTGTGTTTTGTTCTTTTTTCATGAAAATCTATAGGTATTTTGATGATTTTAAACAATACCATCTTATTAAATCTTGAGAAACTCCATAACGAACGATTGACTATGTAACACAAACTATAAAAGAAAGAGCTGACGTACTCACTCTAAGTATGTCAGCTCTTTTATATATTTCATAAGATTATTAGTTTTTATTTTATTTAAATCCGTACGGACGGCTTCGAATTTCTTCTCAAAGACGTTACCTTAGCAGTTTGCTCGATTCAGGCACCCTTACGGCACATAGAAGGTT
>JADIML010000129.1 GCA_017694765.1 Candidatus Scybalomonas excrementavium | reverse complement strand
GTCTGTGGGGCACCAGTAAGACAATTTAAAGTGTTTGAAGTGGAAGCAGAAACAGAAGAGTAGGCATTATTATCACGTAGTGCTTTTTCTTTCATAGGGAAACAATATTTTTAAAAGTGCATATAACAATGTATGTCCTAAGACAGAAAAAAGACATCTCATATATTATACATATATTATATGAGATGTCTTTTTTCTAATTTCATAGGAAATACCTTGTTACATTCATATGTAAAATCGTTAATTTCTTATGAAATAAAAAAGGTACTACTTTATATAAAATTTTTTATAAAGTTGTTTATCATTTGTTGCTATAAGTGGCATTTATGACATGCGCAACATAATTCCAATTATGTTGTATTTTTTTCATTCCGTCGTATTCGATATGTTTAGAATTATACAAAATTCCATAAGATTTTGCAATAAAACAATTTAAAAAGAAGTGGTAAAGTTAAAATCTAGGTGAGAAACAGAAAGATTTAAAGAGGAATATTGATACTGTTGATAGAATGTTAGTTTTTAATTGATATTTTAATAGAAAACCTATAAATAAAGAGAATAAATTCTTTTATTTATACAACATAATTGGAATTATGTTGCAAAAAGTTCTATGGTCATAATTTTAGAAAATATTTAGGAGGCTTAATGGCAAATGGGAGCAATAGAGAGAGGATACCAATACCTAGAGAGTATGCCAGTTGCAATAGCAATTCTAAAAGTAGAAAAAAAGAATCAATATGAAAAAAGTCTATCATGTGTATATATTAACCATGCTTTTGAGGAGTTAGAAGGAATTGCAAAAGAAAAAATAATGGGAGAGAAATTTCATAGTATCTTCCATAATACAGAAGAGGAATGGATTAAAATTTATAGTAGAACTGCTTATGATGGAACTCCACAAGTTTTAACGGAATATAGCATGGAGCTTAATAAGTTTTTAGAGATTTCTACATACCAGCCAGAAGATGGATATTGTGCTTGCATTATCAAAGATAGAACAAAAGAGATGACAATGAAGCACAATATGGGAGTTTTGCAAAAAAAGATGGATATTATTATTTCAAAAACAACAGATGTTATTTTTGATTTTGATTTAGAAAGAAATATTATTACCAATTCAGAAATATCCATTCGACATTTTAAAGTGAAAAAGTATGTTTCTAATGTTCCAGAAGGACTGGTAAAGGAAAATTTATTAAAAGAAGAATATTTAGAAGAGTTTCGTAACTTAATAAAAGACCTACGTCAAGGAAAAGAGGAAGGCAGTATTGAAATTGAGATGAGACTTACAGAACAAGAAGAGTTTCATTGGTATCGTTTAACACTATGCTCCTATTATCAAGATTTTGAACAACAGTTACGCGTTGTTGGTTTTATGAGAAATATTACAGATGAAGTGATAAAAAGACGTTTATTAGAAGAGAAAGCTTCTCATGATGATTTAACAGGTCTTTATAATCGATATGGTGGTATTTCTAAAATACAAGAGATTATTAATCAACAAGAAGAGTGTAAAAGAGAAGAAGAAATAATGCCATTAAATGCTATGTTTTTATTGGATCTTGATAATTTTAAGCAAGCAAATGATCAGTATGGACATGAGCGAGGAGATAGTTTACTTGTTCATTTTGCAAATATTTTAAGAGAGAGCTTTCGACAAAATGATATTATTATCCGATTAGGTGGAGATGAATTTATTATTTTTGCTCCACAAGTGAATAAAGAGGAAGCTAATAAAATTTGTCAGAGAGTTCTAGATAATAATAAGATGGAAGAGTTACAAAAGCTAGGAGTATCTGTCAGTGTTGGCGTTGTAATAGGGAATAGTAAACAATACGATACGTATTATAGAAATGCAGATCAAGCAATGTATGTGGTAAAAAGAAAGAAGAAAAATGGATATTATGTAATCGAAAAAATGGAAGATTAAAAAATGAAATAATAAAGTGGAAGAGTTGAGGTAATTTTTTTACCTCAATTTTTTTCTTTTATAAAACATATATTGTTATATTCATTTGTGACAGTGTTAGTTTACTATGCAATTACTATGAAATAAAAAAGTACTACGTGTTAATGATGCGAAGGTGTGTGTAAAGCATGAGGTAATAAGTGAGAAACAATGTTTTAATAAATTTATGACGATTGCCTCTAGATATTTATGGAAGAGTTAAGTGAAGATTTTGTAACAGTAGTAATTACTGAATTAGGTGTAATTTTACTATTATAAGATGCAAGAATTGACATAGATTTGGCGATATGATATTTTATCAATTGGTTAGTGGTAACTAACTGTTTGAAAGAATTGATTTTTGTGGGAAGTATGAGTCGAGTGGAGATTTTTGAAATATTGATCATACCCATGAATGTGAAAAGCTAGTAGAGATTGCTTTTCATCGTAAAGGTAAGGAGGAAATTATACTATGAGAACAAGAAAATGGTTGAAAGTCTTTTTAGGAATGACTATGTCAATGATGCTTATGGCAGGTTGTGGAAATTCTGCTTCGAATCCTTCAGAGGATGCTACAAATGATACAAGCGAAGCAGTGACAGCAGAAGCAGAGGATACAACACAGTATCCAATTACAATTCAACATGCTTATGGGGAAACAATTATTGAAAGTAAACCAGAGCGTATTGCAACAGTAGGTTGGGGAAATCAAGATACTTCTTTAGCACTTGGTGTTGTACCAGTAGGGGTATCTGCGGCAAACTATGGAAAAGTAACAGAAAATAAATTACATTTGTGGACAAGTGATGCATTTACTGCACTTGGTGAAGAAAATCCAGTTGTATTTGATGATCTTGATGGTTTTGATTATGAAGGAATTAGCGATACAAATCCCGATGTCATTCTTGCCGCTTATTCTGGAATGACACAAGAAGAGTATGATATGTTAAGTGAAATTGCACCTGTTGTCCCATATACGGATCAGCCATGGCAAACAACTTGGAGAGACCAAACAATTTTAAATGCAACTGGTATGGGAATGAAAGAAGAAGGAGAAGCTAAAGTTGCGGAAGTAGAGGAACTCATTGCACAAAAAACAGCACAGTATCCAGAATTAGCTGGTACAAATACTGCATTTGCTTGGATTAGTCCAGATGATTTTAGTACATTCTATATCTACCTTCCAGCGGATCCAAGAGCAGGATTTTTAGAAGATCTTGGTCTTTCTGTTCCAGAAAGTGTACAGAAAATGGCAAATAGTGCTACGGATTTCTCTGTAACAGTAAGTAGAGAAAATGCCGATCAGTTAAGTGATATTGATATGATGATTGTATATGGAGATGAATCTTTATTAACTGCCTTACAAAAAGATAAATTAATGTCACAAATTCCAGCGATTAAAAATGGAGCAGTTATTCTTTTAGATAGCACTTCAGCGTTAGCAGCTGCAACAACACCATCCATTTTATCGATTCCAGATCAAATTGATGATTATCTTGCTCTTCTTGTAGAGGCTCATGGTAAAATCAAATGAGAAATAAGAAGTTAGTTATTGTAATACTTGGCAGTATCACTTGTCTTTGCATCTGTATGTTGTTATCAGTTGCCTACGGAGTAAAATCCGTAGGCATACGTGATGTTTGGGAAGCTATTTTAGGTGTTGATAGCGATAAGTTTGAAGTTAATATTGTAGCGGCTCGTATTCCAAGAACCATTTTTGGTGTGTTAGGTGGTGCAGCTTTAGCAGTATCGGGAGCGTTGATGCAATCGATTACAAGAAATCCAATTGCGGATCCGAGTATTTTAGGGGTAAATACAGGAGCTTCTCTTTTTGTTGTATGTGGGATGGCATTTTTTCATATTAGTACAGGGAATCAGTACATATGGCTTGCCTTTATTGGAGCTTCTGTCACTTCTCTTTTCGTCTATGGTTTGGCATCTGCTGGACATGGAGGGGTAACTCCAATTAAATTAGCAATGTCTGGAGCGGCGGCTGCTACTGCACTACAAGCATTAGTCAATACAATTATGTTGCCAAATTCACAAGTCATGGATCAATTTCGATTTTGGCAAGTGGGAAGTATTAGTGGTGCAGATTGGAACGATATTCGACTGATGATTCCGTATTTAATCATAGGATTTGTCATTAGTTTTTCCTTAGCTTCTTCTTTAAATACATTAGCGCTTGGAGATGATGCTGCCACAGGACTTGGAATGAATGTTACCTATGTTCGAGCTTTGGCTGCTTTTGCAGGAGTTTTATTATGTGCTTCTACAACAGCTTTAGCAGGACCAATTGGATTTGTTGGTCTTATGGTTCCACATCTTATGCGGTTGCTACTAGGACCTGATATGAGAAAAATTCTTCCTCTTTCTGCAGTAGGAGGAAGTTGTATCCTGATTCTTGCCGATGTAGCTGGACGAATTCTTGGTCGTCCAGGAGAGTTAGAGTCAGGTATTGTTACAGCATTAGCAGGGGCGCCGGTATTTATTTTCATTATTAGAAAGGTAAAGGTACGTGCTCTATGAAAATACAAAATACAAATAGCATTATAATAGGGTATAAAAAAAGACAGAAAAGATATGTGTTTGTAGCTATCATTTTGTTTGTGATTGTCCTTTGTCTTGCATCAATTATGATGATTTATGGAAATACCATTTATTCACCTAGCACTGTTTTTAGAGTAGTTATGGGAGAAAACATAAAGGGAGCGACTTTTACAATTCGTACGTTACGACTTCCAAGAATGCTTGCTGCCATTTTATGTGGTTTTGCTTTTGGACTGGCGGGAAATACGTTTCAAACATTGCTTGGAAATCCACTAGCAAGTCCAGATATTATTGGAATTTCGTCAGGAGCTAGTACAGCAGCAGTTTTTGGAATTTTAATTCTTGGTCTTGATGGAAGTACTGTTTCGATTATGGCCGTAGTTGCAGGATTACTTGTATCAGGGCTCATTTATCTGCTTGCTCAAGGAAGCGGATTTTCCAATGGAAGATTGATTCTTACAGGAATTGGAATGCAGGCTTTTTTAAATGCAGTACTCTCTTGGATGCTCTTAAAGGCGTCAGAGTATGATGTTTCTAGTGCACTTCATTGGTTAAGTGGAAGTTTGAACGGAGTAAGATTAGAAAGTATTGCACGGCTTTCCATTGTTGTATTAGGGGCTGGGTTGGCCATTTTATTATTGAATCGTCATTTAACGATTCTTCAGTTAGGTGATGCGTATGCGCAAACTCTTGGTGTACGAGTTCATATAACACGTTTATTGCTTATCTTATTATCATTATTGATGTTAGCGTTTGCTACATCAGTTACTGGTCCGCTTTCTTCGGTTGCCTTTCTTTCTGGTCCGATTGCATCCAAAATTTCTGGAGGAGGGCGTAGCAATATGATTACTTCTGCATGTATTGGCGCTATTTTAGTACTTGCTGCTGACTTAGTTGGACAATTTTGTTTACCTGCTCGGTATCCAGCAGGAATTATTACAGGTATTTTAGGGGCACCATATTTGCTATTTTTATTACTTCGTATGAATAGAAAAGGAGAATAATTATGACGAAGAATGCTAGGCTTTTAGCGGACAATCTAACTACGGGTTATGAAAAAAGAACGATTATTTCTAATATTAATGTCAAAATTCCCGAAAATCAAATTAGTGTAATTCTTGGAGCCAATGGATGTGGAAAATCTACGTTATTAAAGACATTTGCAAGACTGATTCAACCATATGATGGACAGATTTTGTTAGATGGGAAATTAATTAGTTCGATTCCTTCCAAACAAGTAGCACAGATTATGGGATTTTTACCACAGTCACCGATTGTACCAGAAGGCATCAAAGTTACGGACTTAGTAACAAGAGGTCGCTTTCCTTATCGAAAACCTTTAAAAGGTATGACTGTGGAAGATTTTAAAGCAGTAGAAGAAGCGATGGATATTATGGGGGTGACAGAATTAGCCGATCGAAGTGTGGATGAATTATCGGGTGGACAAAGACAACGTGTATGGATTGCACTTGCTTTGGCACAACAAACGGATATTCTTTTTTTAGATGAACCGACCACATATTTAGACATCGCTTATCAAGTAGAAATATTAGATTTACTTACGGATTTAAATCGAAAACGAAAAACAACAATTGTTATGGTATTACATGATATTAACCTTTCTGCTCGTTATGCAAATTATATTTTTGCTATGAAAGACGGAAAGCTTGTGAAAGAAGGCTCTCCAAGCGAAATCATTACATCAGAGTTAATGAAACAAGTATATGGTTTAGATTGTATGGTTATGGAAGATCCTATATCAAAAACACCATTTATCGTTCCAAAAGGTCGTCACCATAGCAAATAAAAGTTTATTTTAAATGGTCTTGTGAGTGCATCTGGACACGAAATTGTCCAGGTGTAACACCACACCATTTCTTAAACATAGTAATAAAAGCTGCTTGGCTTTGATATCCAATTTGAGTTGAAATTTCACTAATTGTGAGATCGGTTTCAAGGAGGAGGGTTACTGCTTGGTTCATTCTGATGCTGTTTGCATAATCCCAAATTGTTTGTTGATAGATTTCTTTAAATCCAACTTTTAATTTTTGCTCACTGATGCCAAGTTCTTTGCTCAATTCATAAATTGTAACAAAGGATGAGGCATCTGTTTTTATTTTGTCATGAGCAAGTATTATTTTTTGAAAGTCTTCTTTTGAAAGTTTAATTTTTCGTTCTCCAAGGGAGAGATATTTAGAAACTGCCTTTTCTTCATAACCAAAAATAGAACGATTCATTGGATGAAGGATTAAGGAGATAAACTCTAAACAGATAGAAAGTTGCAGTTGTTTTGTTAGGCGTTGTTCTCGGATGAGATGTTCCATGCGAACAATTAAACTTTTCATTTCCTCTGATAGATGGATATATATCATATTCTCTTTTAAAAAATCTAGCGCATGTTTCGATACTCCAAGAAATGGAAGAAGAACAGTCTTTAAATAGTTCATTTCAATCGAAACTTCTACCCCTTTAAATTGTTGGCCTTTTCTCCAACAGTTAATGCCACCAGATTCTTTTTCAATCGCTAAAAATGCAGATGGAACAAAGAGAGCTTCTAGTTTATTTTCAACTAATGAATAAGTAATCCCTTCATAAATAATTCCAAAATGAAGATAAATAGCATCGTATTGGTATTCCACTATAAAATTGGTCGGAATGGTATAACAGCCGATTCCAGATTGAATTTGATCCATAGAGCCATAAATATGTACCATTCCATTTTTAGGATGTTCCCAAAGTGTTTCATATTCACTTTTTTCTATTTTCTGAAGACCAACTTGCTGAAAGAAAAATTCTTGATAATCAGTTGGTGTCTTTGCTGAATAAAAAATCATTAATTATTTTCTCCCTTGTATATAAGTTTTCAATAAAATCTTACGATATCTCCGAATAACAACAAATAGAAATGTGTTTCTAAGTTTCGTATTTTTATCTTAACATTAACTTCTTAGAAATCAATAGGGAGAGGAAAAGATATTTTCAGTAAAAGATGGAGTTGTGTAT
>JADIML010000128.1 GCA_017694765.1 Candidatus Scybalomonas excrementavium | reverse complement strand
CAACAGCGAGAATATCTCCTTTATTTACATGAATGTCAACACCACGAACAGCTTTTACAAGATTTTTTTGAATTTGAAAGGTTGTATTTAAGTTTTTGACATCTAATAGTCTTTTTGTTTCTTTCATTCGTCTACTCCTTTCTATTCTTTTTCACCAGAGGTAACACGAGGTTCCATATAAATACGAAGAAGGTTACCAAGTTTATTAAATGCAAAAATAGTACAAACAATTAAAAGACCCGGAATAAATGCCATATAAAGAGCATTTTGTAAATTTGTTTGTGCTGTTTGAAGAAGACTTCCCCAAGAGGACATTGGCTGTTGAATACCAATTCCTAAAAAGCTTAGAGAAGATTCTGCCATAATTGCATTTGCGATACTTGTGGTCGCTGCGATAATAATAGTTGGAAAGACAGATGGTATGATATGATAGAGAATGACTTTCCAAAATGGTGTTCCAACAAACTTTGCATACATCACATATTCTCGTTCTTTTACAGAGAGAGTTTCTGCACGAACAAGTCTTGCAATTTCCATCCAAGTAAAACATCCAATTACAATAATAATAGATTGGAGTCCAGGATTTAGGAAAATGCTGATGACTGTTATAAGAATCATCCAAGGAATAGAGGACATAATGTCGACAATTCTCATGAGAATCATATCGATGATACCACCACAATATCCAGCAATCGTTCCAACAGATACTCCAATACAAATACTAGCTAACATAGCTAATACACCAACGAGTAAAGATACACGTCCACCATAAATAACACGAGCCAAATAATCACGACCAACTTCATCGGTTCCAAACCAGTGGGAAGAAGATGGAGGCATTAACATATTCATAACATCGGTTTTATTTGGCTCTAATGGAAGCAGTGGTGCAAAAAGGGATAAAAGAATGATAAAAGCGAGAAAAATCAAAGAAGCAATTGCTATTTTATCTCGTTTTAAGTAAGAAATCACATACTCCATTCTACGTTTTTTTGCATTTTTTTGTTTTGTTTTTTTCAACGGAAATCACCCCATTTCTCGAATTCTTGGATCAGTAATGCAATATAAAATATCAGAAAGTAAGTTACCAAGAATCACTAATGTAGAAGATAGTACAAGGATAGCCATAACAATTGGATAGTCCATCCCTTGAATTGCTTTGATAAAATAAGGTCCAATACCCGGCCAGCCAAAAATAGTCTCTGTAATGATAGCACCAGTTACAAGAAGTGGAAGTGCCATTCCTAGTTTTGTGATGATTGGAAGAAGCACATTTTTACAAACGTGTTTAAACATAATTTCACGTTTGGAAGCGCCAAAAGCATTTTGTACCATAACGTAGTCTTCTGAATATTGTGTAATGGTAGAAGAACGAACATAACGGATAGAATCTGGTAAAAATCCTAGCGTTAATACAATATAAGGCATAATAAAATGTTTGATATAATCAACAAACGAATCTTCCATGCCAATTGTATGCATTCCGATAATTGGAAGAACCTTTAATTTGTATCCGAAGAAATAGATTAAAAGCATGGCAACCCAAAAGGTTGGTGTTGCGATTCCAATGGAAGCAAGACCATCAATTAATTTATCAGGCCACTTATTTTTGTGAGAACCAGCAATCAGTCCCAGTATAATGGATAGAATATATGCGGTTAAGTAGGCTGGTAGGATCAGCTTAATCGTATTTGGGATACGAGTTACTAAATCATCAGCAATGCTTTGATGAGTGACAATAGAGTATCCAAAATTTCCTCCAAGCATCCCTTGAATCCAACGAATGTATTGCACATAAAGAGGTTGATCATACCCATATTTTGCTCGAATGAGATCAATCGTTTCTTGAGACATTTTTGGGTTTGTCATAGAATCAATTGCATCATAAGGAGCAAAATGAATGAAACTAAAGCAAATAATGGTAATAATAAAAACCATAGGAATGGCAGTTAAAATTCTTTTTACTATATATTTAGCCATAAGAACTCCTTTCAAATATGATAGAAATGATTAAGAAAATGAGGAGAGCCGAAGCCAAAGAGTTTTTACTCTCTTTAGTTTCGGCTAACCAAATTTCCTTTTGTTTGAATGTTACTTCATTTTTAATTTGGAAGTATCTTCAAATGTGTAAACAGGAACGAGTTTTGCTTCTTCGATACCTGTTACATTTTTAGAAATCACTAAAATTCTTTTATTAGAAGTAATCGGATAGAAGCAGCCAGTTTTTTGAATTGCTTGTTGAAGGTTTGTATAAATTTCTTTACGTTTTTCAGGATCGGTTTCTTTACGTCCTTGCTCAAAAAGCTCATCAATTTCTGGATAATCATAGTGCATATAGTTAAAGGCTGCATCGCTTTCAAATAAACTTGCAAAAGTATCTGGATCAATACCCATAATGTATCCACCTAAGTAAGCATCATATTCATTATCGGCTTTTTTCATTGCATTTGAGATAGCAGTTGCATCTCCACCAGCAAGTTCAACGGTAATGCCAGCTTTTCCTAATTGTTCTTGAATCATAACAGCTTGTTTTTGTTGAACAGGATCAGAACTTCCATAAGCAAGTTTAATCTTTAATCCACTGACACCAGCTTCAGATAAAAGTTCTTTTGATTTTTCAATATTTTGCTCATATTTTTCGATTTCTTCTGTAAAATACGTATTTCCGGGTGGAATAAAACTCCAAGGTGTTTCATAGTTTTCAGAAGAAAGGAAACAAGCCTGGTTAATTTCATCCTTATTTAATGCATATAAAATAGCTTGACGAACTTTTTCATCGGTAATACGATTTGCATTTAGCATAAGGTATCCGATACGACCTTCACTATAAGCAACTGTCTTTAAATTATTTTCATCAATTTTCATTTGTTGCACTTCAGAAGGTGTTGCAATCCAAGCATTAATTTCTCCACTTTGGATAGCAAGCATAGCAGTATTAGAGTTTTCAATCACTTGGAATACGATGTTATCAATATTCGGTGTTCCAAGGAAATAATTGTCATTCTTAGTAAATTTTACATAGGAACCAGCACTATATTCGCTCATAACATATGGACCAGTTCCAACAGGATTCATGTTATAATCGTTATTTTCAAAATCTGTAACATCTTTATAAATATGCTCTGGCATAATGAAAATATTAGAAAGCATTTCAAGTGCAGAAGCATTTACAAAAGGCATTGTCATAGCCACTGTATAGTCATCTACTTTCGTAATCTCTACAGAACCTTGGTCATATACAAGCTGAGAATATGCCCAACCGGCATTTTTTTCATCTTTCATTGCATTATAAGTAAATACAACATCATCTGCTGTAAATGGTTCACCATCAGACCATTTTACATCATCTCTAAGATGGAATGTATATGTCAAATTATCATCTGATACATCGACACTTTTCGCAAGAAACCAATTCTCTCCATCAGCATTATACATCAATAATGGAGAATAGATCATTTTAATTGTCATAAGACCAAAACGATCGGAAGTTGTAATAACATTAACATTGCTACCAGGATCTCCAGCAATTGCGTATGTGAATGTATTGGCATTTTGCCCAGTTGTAGTTGAGTTTGTTGTAGAATTTAAATTGTCTTCCTCACCAGTTGGATCTTTTGAGCATCCACTTAACATGGAGATTGTTAATACAGATACACAAAGTAGAGCAGTGAGCCGTTTTAACTTTTTTAAAATCATTACTAGTTATCCTCCTTTATAAGTATCAGCAGATTTTATGAAAGCCTATAAAAACAATATAGAAACTCTTCTATGGAGTCGTATAGAAGTCCATAGAAATTTTCTGCTGATATTTTAACATGATAGTATTATAAATCGTAGGAATGAAATTTGTCAATAAAATTCATTTGACAGAAAAAAGGGATGTACCTCGCATCCTATTTGCTAGTACATCCTCTTTTTCTATTCTTTATTATATTATGAGAGTTTTTCTTGTTCTAACATTCCCATAATAATCTTTTCACTTGTAATTGGGAGTTCACGAACCCATACACCAGTTGCATTTGCAACAGCATGTGCAAGAGCAGGAGATGGAGTGTTGATTACGATTTCACCAATAGATTTGGCTCCAAATGGTCCAGTTTGCTCATAGCTACTCTCTAATTCTACACGAATTTTTCCAACATCGAGACGGCTAGGAATTTTATACTGCATGAAAGAATTATTGCGTAACATTCCTTTGTCACTATATTGAAGTTCTTCTGTCATAGCCATACCGATTCCTTGAGCAAGACCACCTTCTGTTTGAACACGTACAAGGTTAGGATTCAATGGAGTTCCACTATCAACAACTGCTACATAATCAAGAATGTCAAAAGCACCAGTTTCTTTATCGAGTTCGATTTCAACCATACCAACCATAAATGGAGGAGGAGAAACTTCTGAACTGTGACTAACCGTTACTTCTAATGCTTTGGAATTACCACACATAGAACTTGTTGCAATATCTACAAGAGAGATGGAAGCATTCGTTGTTGGATTATAAATTTGTTTGCCATCAAACTCTAATGTTTCACAGTCAGATTCTAAAATAGGAGCAGCATACTCTTTTAGTTGTTGGATTAATTTGGTACAAGCAAGTTCTACAGCTTTTCCTGTTACATAGGCAGTACTAGAAGCATAAGAACCAGAATCATATGGTGAAGAATCGGTATCTGCACCAAGAACAGTAATATCATCTAAGTCACAACATAGACATTCTGCTGCAATCTGAGCTAATGTTGTATCACAACCAGTTCCCATATCAGCAGCACCAAATAAAAGTGTATAAATACCGTCATCATTCATTTTAATTGTAGCAGAACCAACGTCTACACCAGAGATACCAGAACCTTGCATAGCAAGAGACATACCAACACTGCGGACTTTGCCATTACCAAGATCTTTACAAGGGAATTTTTCATCCCAGCCGATCATTTCTTTTGCACGATTAAGACAGCGATCAAGAGCACAGCTATTTGCTGTTTCGCCATAATAAGCTGGCATAGTATCTCCTTCACGAACCATATTTAATTCACGAAGTTTAACAGGATCCATTTGTAACTTCATAGCAAGTTCATTTACCGCAGATTCTACCGCAAAAATACCTTGCGTAGCTCCATAACCACGATAAGCACCAGCAGACATAACATTTGTATATACAACATCATAAGTAAAGCGATACGCATCTAAATCACGGTAAAGAGGAATGGATTTATGACCAGAAAGACCAACCGTTGTTGGACCATGTTCGCCATAAGCTCCTGTATTTGATAAGGTATAAATATCAATTCCACGAATTTTACCATTTTTCATAGCTCCAACTTTTACATGAACTTCCATTTCATGTCTTGGAGAGGAAGCAATTTGAGATTCTTCTCTTGTAAAAATAATTTTAGAAGGTTTTTTTGTCATCCATGTAACAAAAGCTGGATAAATTTCAGAAACAGCCGTTTGTTTTGCTCCAAAACCACCACCAATACGAGGTTTTGTAACACGAATCTTTGATTTTGGAATTCCAAGGGCATTGGAAATGATTCTTCTTGCATGGAATACAATTTGAGTAGAGCTAAAAACATTTAAACGACCATAGGCGTCGATATAACATGCTGTACCAAATGGTTCCATCATAGCTTGTTGGTTTGCTTTTGTATGATATACATGATCGATAACAATATCACATTCTGATAAAACGTTATCAATATCTCCCTGTCCATCGGTGTCAGAAGCACATAAGTTTCTTTTGTTATCAGCGCCAACTGGTGCAAGAGAGCGCCAGTTTTCTTCTGGATGAACAAGAATTTCGTTATCCTTTGCTGTATGAAAGTCAAGGATAGCTGGAAGAACTTGATAGTTTACTTTAATAAGTTTTAAGGCTTTATTAACAGCTTCTTCTGTTTCACCTGCAACAATTGCAACTGGATCGCCAACAAAACGTACATGTTGATCAAGAATTTGGCGATCATAAGGACTTGGTTCTGGATAAGTTTGTCCAGCAAGAGTAAAGCGATTGGTTGGTACATCTTTATATGTGTAAATAGCTTCAATACCAGGAACTTTTAAAGCAGTATCTAATTTAATATCCTCAATCATTGCATTGGCATGAGGACTTCTTAGAAGTTTTACAATTAAAGAATCTGGTCTTGCTAAATCATCTAAAAATAAAGGTTTTCCTTGAACAAGTTCCATCGCATCTTTTTTTCGAATTGGCTGATTGATATATCTCATTTAGAAGCCTCCTTTTTATACTGAAGAAATGCTTTCATTCCTCTTAATTGTCCTTCATATCCAGAACAACGACAAAGGTTACCAGCAAGATATTCTTTGATTTCATCATCGCTTGGATCTGGATTTTCACGGAAAAGAGCAATAGCATTCATAATGGTTCCAGGATTACAAAAACCACATTGTTCAGCACCTTGATCGGCAATAAAAGCACCAAATTCAGCAGCTTCTTTTTGAAGTCCTTCCAATGTATCAATGCGACTTCCATCTGCTCTTAGTGCCAAAACAGAACAAGAAAGAATTGGTTTATCATTCATAAATACGGTGCAAAGACCACAGTTAGAAGTTTCACATCCTCTTTTTACACTATAACAACCATGTGCACGAAGGAAGTCAATTAATAATAAATCAGAAGAAACATCTTCTTGAATTTGTTTTCCATTTAAAGTAAGTGAAAGAATCATGCCATATTACCTCCTGTTTGTTGTAACTGAACAACTTGTAAGTAGCCTCTTTTTGATAAAACTTTTGTAAGATGCAAACGATATTCGGCTGAAGCACGCATATTAGAACCCGTTGTTACCTGACTAGCTACATAATCGGCAAAAAGTTCTGCATTTTTTTCCTTTGTATCTGCAGTAAGAATTTCATTTGGAACTTCAATAAGAACAGCTCTTTGAGGACGAGCACCGATAACAGCACGATAAGAACCGTTAAAATAAGAAACGGCACAAGCAATAACAGGAAAATCTGTCTTTGATTTTCGGTGAGAAAGATAAGAGCTAGTTAAAGAAACTTTTTTGACAATTAAACGCACAAGAATATCATTATCACGAGGCATCGTTACAAATTCAGATAATGGAATAATTCCTCCATGATAAAGTTCAACTTGTGTATCTAAGGCTAAGAACATAGTTAAAATGTCAGAAAAACCAAAACGTCCAAATATACTTCCGCCAACAGTTGCTAAATTACGAAATTGTACACCAACAATACTCTTTACACTTTCGGCAATTGCCCCGCTTGTATAGGTATTTAAAGCATGATGTTCTTCTAATTGACGAAGTGATACCATACATCCAATAGAAAAAGTATCCTCTGTTTCTTCAATTGTATCAAGACCAAGTCCTGAAAGATCGATCGCAGTTTGAATCGATGCGTTACTCATCTTCATCCAGAGCATTCCTCCAAGAATACGATTTGTACGCTTTTGATTTAATTCATAAGCTTCAGCAAGACTTTTGGCTTTGACATAGTTTTTGATTGTAAGCACGTTTGCTTCCTCCCTGATGGTTTATAAATTTGCAAGTTTGCATATTAATGAGTTACTCATTCATGTTTTCCAATTCCACATTATATAGTATAAAATGGTCTTTTGGCAACTATAAAAAGTTTTTTTATCAAATTTTGATGAAGATTTGAAAAATAAGAGGAAAGATAGGAGAAATAATTCATAAGTAAAAGAGAGAAGTAGAGATAGATATTTGCTTGATAGACGCTTTTATGATATAGTATGTGCAGGCAAAAAGTAATGAGCTATTGTTTTAAAGAGGGTGTTTATATGACTTGTTTAGAAGCACAATCTATGATTACCACATTTATTGAGGAAAAATTAGATGATGAACAATTAGAAGAATTTATTCACCATATGAGAGAGTGTTCTGATTGTAAAGAAGAATTAGAAGTATATTATACTTTAATGGTTGGAATGAAACAACTTGATAATAATGAACAATTATCCAATAATTTTGCAAAAGAATTAGAAGAACAACTATCCTATCATGAAAACAGGATTAAGGGACAAAAAAGATTTGAGTTACAAATAAAATTTGGCATTATATGTTTAAGCACGATTTTATTAATGGCTGTATTAATAGGATTGGGAGTCATGATCTTGAATGGTAAAAAGCGTGCTTCCAAAGAAAATACAAGTAAATATTATTATATGAATGTAAAACCACATTTGTTTTACCCAGAAGATTATTCACTTCGAAATCCATATGGTGGCATAGAAATAGAAAAAGAGAAAGAATAGGAGATGAGAAAAGATGAAGAAAAAACTATTATTAGTAGATGGTCATAGTATTTTAAATCGAGCTTTTTATGGACTACCTCCAATGACTAATGGAGAAGGTCTTCATACCAATGGTATTTTAGGGTTTTTAAACATACTATTTCGATTTTTAGAAGAGGAGAAGGCGACACATTTATTAGTTGCCTTTGATCGAAAAGAGCCGACATTTCGACATGAAATGTTTGTAGAATATAAGGGAACTAGAAAAGGAATGCCTGATGAATTAAGAGAACAAGTGCCAGTTATGAAAGAGGTATTGCAGGCAATGGAAGTGCCGATTGTAGAACGACCAGGCTATGAGGCAGATGATATTTTAGGTACTATTTCAAGGGAAGCAGTAAAAGAAGGATATGCTGTATCGATTCTTTCAGGAGATCGAGATTTACTACAACTGGCAACCGATGAAATTTTAATTCGTATTCCAAAAACAAAAGCTGGTGGGACAACAGTAGAAGATTATTATGCAAAAGATGTACTCGAACAGTACCAAGTAACACCAAAAGAGTTTATTGATGTGAAAGGACTTATGGGAGATGTAGCAGATAATATTCCAGGTGTTCCAGGAATTGGGGAAAAAACAGCTACAAAAATGATTATGCAATACCACTCCATTGAAAATGCGTATGCTCATTTGGAAGAGATTAAACCAAAGAAGGCAAAAGAAAATTTAGAAGCCTATTATGAACAAGCCTTACTAAGTAAAGCTTTAGCAACGATTAAAGTGGATTGTGATCTCGATTATGAGTTAGAACAGGCAGAACTTGGAAATTTATATACAAAAGAAGCCTATCAATATTTTCAAAAATTAGGATTTAAGTCTTTACTAAAACGCTTTTCAGAGGAAGAAAAAGAGGAAGTTCAGTTTGCGTTAAAAGAAATATCCGAATTAAATGAAGCAGAACAGATTTTTGAACAGGCAAAAAAGGCAGAGAAGTTTGGATTTGCTTTAATAAAAGAAAAAACAATGTTTGGAGTTGCCCTTACGTTATCCAAAGAAGAAGTATATTGGATTATGGAAGGAGGATTTTTAACAAGAGATTATTTAAGAAACCGTCTATCCGAAATATGTGAAGGAGATGGTTATGCAGCGACGATGGATTTAAAAGCTGTCTTGTCTGAACTTTCAGTGACAGAAACTACAAAAAACTTGATGGATATTGGTGTTGCCGGATATTTAATGAATCCATTAAAAGATACGTATCATTATGATGATATTGCAAGAGATTATCTTGGAATCATCTTACCATCCAAAGAAGAGTTATTAGGAAAACAAGGATTAGAAGAAGCCTATGAGGAACAGAAAGAAAAAGTATATCAAGTGATCGCATCTTTATCTTATGTTCCATTTGCAGCAGTTGAGATGATAAGGGAGAAATTAGAGGCATTACAAATGCTTACTCTTTATGAAGAAGTAGAGATGCCGACGATATTTGCTCTTTATGATATGCAACAAAGAGGAATTTGTGTGAATAAAGAAGCCTTAAAGG
>JADIML010000127.1 GCA_017694765.1 Candidatus Scybalomonas excrementavium | reverse complement strand
CTATTATCCTTTTAATTAACATTGTATCAAGAATGCCTAATGACTTTTATGGATTATATGCAACATTCGTGAAAAGTCAATCAATGAAACGCGGATTGCTTGCTGCAGTTATTATCGTTGCAGTTATTTTATTAACTACAATCTTAGTTGTAATTATACAAGAAGCAGAAAGAAGAATTCCTGTTCAATATGCAAAAAAAATGCAGGGACGTAGAGTAGTTGGTGGACAATCTAGCCATATTCCTTTAAAAGTGAATACAGCTGGGGTTATTCCAGTTATTTTTGCATCTTCTATCATGCAGTTACCAACTCTTGTTAGCAATTTATTTTCAATTGATTTTGAACCAAATAGCTTTATTCAAAAAGTGTTCCTTAGTTTAAACCAGACAACTTGGTTTGACGTAGAACATCCAAAGCGTACACTTGGTTTATTGATCTATATTGGATTATTAATCTTCTTTGCTTATTTCTATACTTCTATTACATTCAATCCATTAGAAGTTGCAAATAATATGAAAAAGCAAGGTGGATTTATTCCAGGTATTCGTCCTGGTAAACCAACATCTGAGTATTTAACACAGATGTTAAACTATATTATTTTCATTGGAGCATGTGGATTAATTATCGTTGCAATCATTCCAATTATTGCATCTGGTTTATTTAATGCAAATGTATCCTTTGGAGGTACATCTTTAATTATCGTAGTTGGTGTAATTCTTGAAACAATTAAAAAGATTGAGTCTCAAATGTTAGTCCGTCACTATAAAGGATTTTTGAACGATTAAGTAACGCATAAGCTGTAGTGTCACTACGGCTTATTTGCGTTTTTTCATAGTTGCAAATTTGGAGGTATTCTTAATTATGAAAATTATTATGTTAGGAGCACCTGGTGCTGGAAAAGGTACACAGGCAAAAATGATTTCCAAGAAGTATGAAATTCCACATATTTCAACAGGCGATATTTTTCGTGCAAATATCAAAGAAGGTACAGAACTTGGAAAAAAAGCAAAAGAATACATGGATCAGGGATTACTTGTACCAGACGAACTGACAGTAGATCTCGTAGTGGATCGTCTTCAGAAAGAAGATTGCAAAAATGGATTCATTTTAGATGGATTTCCAAGAACTATTGCACAGGCAGAAGCATTAAAAAATGCTAACCAATCACTTGATTTTGCAATTGATGTTAATGTTCCAGATGAAAATATCATCAGCAGAATGGAAGGTAGAAGAGCTTGTGTAGGATGTGGAGCAACTTACCATGTTGTATACAATCCAACAAAAGTTGAAGGAATTTGTGATGCATGTGGAAAAGAATTAATTTTAAGAGATGATGACAAACCAGAGACAGTAAAAAAACGTTTAGATGTTTACCATGACCAGACACAGCCACTCATTGATTATTATGCAAATGTTGGAATTTTAAAAACTGTGGATGGAACACAAGATATGGAAGATGTATTCAATGCAATCGTTACCATTTTAGGAGCGTAAAAATGGCTGTAACAATTAAGTCTGAAAGAGAAATTGCATTGATGCGTGAAGCAGGAAGAATACTTTCCATTACTCATGCAGAAATGAAAAAAGCATTGAAGCCAGGAATGTCTACAAAAGATATTGACCGTTTGGCAGAAGAGATCATAAGAAGTTATGGATGTATCCCAAATTTCAAAAATTACCATGGATATCCTGCCTCTGTATGCATTTCCATTAATGATGAAGTTGTTCATGGAATACCAAGCGATAAAAGAATCATTCAAGAAGGCGATATTGTGAGTCTTGATTGTGGATGTATTTATAAAGGCTATCATTCGGATGCTGCAAGAACTCATGCAGTAGGAGAAGTGAGCAAAGAAGCGAAGCAATTAATTGAAGTCACAAGACAAAGCTTTTTTGAAGGCATGAAATATGCAAAGGAAGGATATCATTTAGTTGATATTGCAAGAGGAATTCAAGAGTATGTAGAAAATCTAGGGTATTCCGTTGTTCGAGATTTAGTAGGGCATGGAATCGGAAGAAGTCTGCATGAAGACCCACAAATTCCTAACTTTGTATCACGAAGAAGAGGTATTCGCTTACAAGCGGGTATGACATTAGCAGTGGAACCAATGATTAATCAAGGTGCTTATCCAGTATGTTGGCTTGATGATGATTGGACAGTTGTAACAGAAGATGGTTCTTTATCAGCACATTATGAAAATACAGTGCTTATTACAAAAGGAGAGCCAGAGTTTTTAACAATTGGTGATGAAATAGAACAGAATTAATATGGAAATTTAGAGGAGGAACTTAAAATGGCTAAAGCCGATGTAATTGAAATTGAAGGAACAGTAGTAGAAAAACTACCAAATGCAATGTTTAAAGTAGAATTAGAAAATGGACATATCGTATTGGCGCACATCAGTGGTAAATTAAGAATGAATTTTATTAAGATTTTACCTGGTGATAAAGTAACTTTAGAAATGTCTCCATATGATTTAACAAAAGGAAGAATTATTTGGAGAGATAAGTAAATTTCCTCTTGCAATTTACAAATTTTAGTGATATGCTAGTAAGGAACTTTTTTTGAAAGGAGAGATTGCTGTGAAGGTTAGAGCATCTGTAAAACCTATTTGCGAAAAATGCAAAGTAATCAAAAGAAAAGGCGCAATTAGAATTATTTGCGAAAATCCAAAGCACAAACAAAGACAAGGTTAATTTTTTGACCATATTTTGTCAAAAAGTAAGAGAAATCCCTTGCTTTTTATTGTGTAATCATGTATAATACCTATTTGGTATTTTAAATTTAGTAAGCGGCTGTAATGCGAACCACCAGGATCGGTTGTTCGTATTAGTTAACAATATAAAATCGTCATTAAATATAAAAATTAGAAACAATCAAAGCTTAAGGATTGTGGTATGTATGAACATTTCACCGTACGCGGATACATAGAGCATTCCTTAAAAGATAACGAAAAATTAGCGGAGGTGCAAAGACACATGGCTCGTATTTCAGGTGTTGATTTACCAAGAGAAAAACGTGTAGAAATCGGTCTTACTTACATCTATGGTATCGGTAGACCAAGCGCAGATAAAATCCTTAAAGAAGCAAATGTTAGTCCAGATACTCGTGTACGTGATTTAACAGATGAAGAAGTAAAAAGATTAAGTGAAGTTATCAACGAAAAATATCTTGTAGAAGGTGATTTAAGAAGAGAAATCGCTTTAAATATTAAACGTTTACAAGAAATCGGATGCTACAGAGGAATCCGTCATAGAAAAGGTCTTCCAGTTCGTGGACAGAAGACTAAGACAAACGCTAGAACTCGTAAGGGTCCTAAGAGAACAGTAGCAAACAAAAAGAAATAATAATTAACATTTGATAGATAAACCAGCAGGAGGTTTAAGTAATGGCAGCAAAAAAAGTTACTAAAAAAGTGACAAAGAAACGTGTTCGTAAGAACGTTGAGCGTGGACAGGCTCACATTCAGTCATCTTTTAATAATACAATCGTTACATTAACCGATGCAGAAGGAAATGCTCTTTCTTGGGCAAGTGCAGGTGGACTTGGATTTAGAGGTTCAAGAAAATCTACTCCTTATGCAGCACAGATGGCAGCTGAAACAGCTACTAAAGCAGCATTGGTTCATGGATTAAAAACAGTTGAAGTTATGGTTAAAGGACCAGGATCAGGAAGAGAAGCAGCAATTCGTGCGCTTCAAGCTTGCGGTCTTGAAGTTACAAGCATCAAAGACGTTACACCAGTACCACACAACGGATGCCGTCCACCAAAACGTAGAAGAGTATAATAGGAGGATACGAGAATGGCAGTAGATAGAACTCCAGTCCTAAAAAGATGTAGATCTTTAGGTCTTGATCCTGTTTATATGGGAATCGATAAAAAATCTAATAGAACTTTAAATAGAGCAAACAGAAAAATGAGCGAATATGGACTTCAGCTTCGTGAAAAACAAAAAGCGAAATTCATTTACGGTGTTTTAGAAAAACCTTTCAGAAACTACTTTGCAAAAGCTTCTAAAATGAGAGGTTTAACAGGTCCTAACTTAATGATTTTATTAGAGTCAAGACTTGATAACGTAATGTTCCGTCTTGGATACGGAAGAACAAGAAAAGAATGTAGACAGATCGTTGACCACAAACATGTGTTAGTAAACGGTAAAGTTGTAAACATTCCTTCTTACTTAGTAAAAGCAGGCGATGTAATCGAAATCGCTGAAAAATATAAATCTTCTCAAAGATACAAAGATATCTTAGAAGTAACAGAAGGAAGATTAGTACCAGGTTGGTTAGAAGCAAACCATGAAAACTTATCTGGAACAGTAAAAGAACTTCCAACAAGAGATCAAATTGATGTTCCAGTTAATGAAACATTAATCGTCGAATTATATTCTAAATAATAATCGAATAAGCCAGTGGCTATTTCTTTTGTATCAGAAATGTCTAGGTTATCCAATGGCTTTTCTAACACAAAAGAAAATTGATTTGATGTAAAGTTAAAACCCATGCGTAATATGTCAAGATTGCGCATGGAGTTTTGACGTTATTTACCTTACAGGCAATGTTCCAAATAGCCTGTTATATAAGTTGTATTTCAAAATCGGTTGCAGTTTGGAACGGCTGCCCTCAAAGAATCAGATCACCCATAAGGAGGGTCCGCAATGTTTGAATTTGAAAAACCAAGAATTGAAATCGCAGAGATTTCAGAAGACAATAGATATGGTCGTTTTGTTGTTGAACCATTAGAGAGAGGTTACGGTACCACTCTGGGTAACTCTTTAAGAAGAATTATGCTTTCTTCTTTACCTGGTTCTGCTGTAAGCTCTGTTAAGATCAAAGGTGTCTTACATGAGTTCAGCTCCATTCCTGGAGTAAAAGAAGATGTGACAGAAATTATCTTAAACATCAAAGAATTAGCAATTAAAAACAACAGCACAACAAATGAGCCAAAACATGCTTATATTGAATTTGCAGGTGAAGGCGTTGTTACAGCAGCAGACATCAATGTTGATAGTGACATTGAAGTCTTAAACCCAGATTTAGTAATTGCCACATGCAATGGCGGGGCTGACTGTAAATTAGATATGGAATTAACCATTACAAAAGGACGTGGCTACGTAGGTGCTGATAAAAACAAAAATGAAGATAGTGCAATTGATGTAATTGCTGTAGATTCTATTTACACACCAGTAGAACGCGTAAATTTAACAGTGGAAAATACTCGTGTAGGTCAGATTACAGATTATGATAAACTTACATTAGATGTATTCACAAATGGAACTTTGGCACCAGATGAAGCAGTATCTCTTGCAGCTAAAGTTTTAAGTGAGCATTTAAATCTCTTTATTGACCTTTCTGAAAATGCAAAAACTGCAGAAGTTATGGTTGAAAAAGAAGATGATGAAAAAGAAAAAGTTCTTGAAATGAATATTGACGAATTAGAATTATCTGTTCGTTCTTATAACTGCTTAAAGAGAGCAGGTATTAATACAGTTGAAGAACTTACAAATAAAACTCCAGAAGATATGATGAAAGTTCGTAATTTAGGACGTAAATCATTAGAGGAAGTTTTAGCTAAATTAAAGGAATTAGGTCTTGAACTTAATACAAGTGAAGAGGCTTAATCATATATGTATTAGGAGAGTAAGACGCAGGCGTAAGTCGTTTCTTTAAATGAATCCTGCATAAGTCTGAAATCTATTTTAGATAACATAACGACCCACTTAGGCTGAAGTAGTAGTAGGCATAGTGAATAACCAAACCATAGGAGGTCCATTAAATCATGGCTAAATACAGAAAATTAGGTAGAACATCTAACCAGAGAAAAGCATTATTAAGAAATCAAGTAACAAATCTTTTATACAACGGAAAAATCCGTACAACTGAAGCAAAAGCAAAAGAAATCAGAAAAATTGCTGAATCTTTTATCGCTTTAGCTGTAAAAGAAAAAGACAACTTCGAAACAGTTACTGTTGAAGCTAAAGTTGCTAAAAAAGATGAAAACGGTAAGAGAGTAAAAGAAGTAGTTGATGGAAAGAAAGTAACTGTATATGAAACAGTTTCTAAAGAAATCAAAAAAGATATGCCTTCTCGTTTACATGCAAGAAGACAAATGTTAAGCTTCTTATATCCTGTAACAGAAGTTCCAACAGAACTTGCGAAAAAGAAAGCTAACACAAAGAAAGTTGACTTAGCAGATAAATTATTTGAAGAAATCGCACCAAAATATGCTGGACGTAACGGTGGTTACACAAGAATCGTTAAAATTGGACAGCGTAAAGGTGACGCTGCTATGGAAGTTATCATTGAATTAGTATAATATTATTACATTCATTTGATATATTATATATAGTAGAAAAAGCCCTAGAGGAAGAAATTCTTCTAGGGCTTTTTGTATATTTAGAATATAAGGGCAAAACTTTTTGGTTATTTAATCATTCCAACAATCCGTATTATCAATGCCAAGTTCTTTGGCATGAAATTTAGGATCTTTGTTTGCTTTTAATTGTTTTTCATAATCTTTTAATACTTTAATTGCAATGTTTCCAAGTAGTAAAATAGAGATAATATTTACAGTTGCCATAAGACCCATTGTAATATCAGCAATATTCCAAACAACAGAAAAATCTGCTTGTGCACCTAAGAAAACAGCAATGAGACAAGTAATACGGAAAATAAAGAGTAATACTTTGCTATTTTTAATAAATAAAATATTAGATTCTGCATAATAGTAGTTTCCGATAATACTACTAAAAGCAAAGGCAAAAATAGAAAAAGTAATAAAATGGATTCCCCATTGTCCTACGTTTGTAGAAATTGCCTTTTGGACAAATGGGATGCCATCTAATACATTTGGTACTCCTTCTACACCAGAAATTAAAAGCATCATAGCAGTTGCAGAACAGATAAGTAATGTGTCAATAAAGACAGATAATACTTGAACAAGTCCCTGTTTTGCTGGATGGCTTACACTGGCAGAAGCAGAAGCATTTGGGGCACTACCCATACCAGCTTCATTGGAAAATAAACCACGCTTAATACCGATAACAACAGCACTTCCTGCAAAGCTACCAAAAATAGCTTGAACATTAAAAGCACCTTTAAAAATAATGGCAAATACATGAGGCATTTCAGATAAGTTCATAACAATCGTAATAAAACCCATTAATAAATAGCCAATTGCCATAATTGGTACGATAACAGAACTAATGAATCCAATACGATGGACACCACCAAAAATAACAAAAGCAGTTCCAGCAGCTAATAAAAGTCCAACAAGAGCTGGAATATAAGTGTCACTATAATTTGGAATGTAATGATCCAAAGCAGAAGAAATATTATAAGATTGTAATCCATTGAATCCATATGCAAAACAGATAATTAAGAAAATAGAGAATAAAATACCTAGCCAACGTTTGTGTAATGCTCGTTCCATATAATAAGAAGGACCACCACGAAATTCTGCTCCATCTTTGATCTTATAAACTTGGGCTAATGTACTCTCAACGAATGCAGAAGCACCACCAAGAAGTGCCATAATCCACATCCAGAAAACAGAACCTGGACCACCAACTGCAATTGCAGTTGCGATTCCAGCAATATTACCAGTTCCAACACGAGAAGCAGTGGAAATCATGAGTGCTTGGAAAGAAGATACTTGTTTTACACCATCTTCTGCTTTTGCTTTCTCGCCAATTACTTGGAGGGAGTTTTTTAATAGGCGCACTTGAACAAATCGAGTACGAATGGTAAGGTAAATATCTGCTCCAAATAAAAGTATGAGTAAAAGATACGTGTACATGAAGTCATTAATTTTTGTCAAAATATCGTTGAACATTTGCGTCTTTCCTCCTTAGTTCAAAATAGTTTGTTTTTCATTACGTTTAGTATTGCCCATTCCGATACTATTATAAGGAAAGATTTATAAAAAGAATAGTAGAAATTTCTTTTTCTTGCAATCTAGTGGAGATTATTCTAAACTATCAATAGATATTAGTTAGAAACAACAAAAATAGTATATATGAGGGAAGAGGATGTTGTTAAAAGAGAGGTGCTATTATGAGTATGATTAAGATAAAAGATGTTATCTATGAATATTTAAGAAAAAATGAACTAGGAGAAGTGGAAGAAACTGTCCAAGCAGTAGATGGTGTTACTATTGATATTGAAAAAGGGGAGATTGTAGCAATTTTAGGTCATAATGGTTCTGGAAAATCCACACTTGCAAAACATCTAAATGGGATTTTAAAGCCAACAAAAGGGGCTATTTATATAAAGGAAATGGATACAAAGGATGAGAAATATCTTTTGGATATTCGTCAGACAACAGGTATGGTATTTCAAAATCCAGATAATCAAATTATTGGAACGGTCGTGGAAGAAGATGTTGCATTTGGGCCAGAAAATCTAGGAATTCCAACGAGTGAAATTTGGGAACGTGTGGAAAAGAGTTTGGAAGCAGTTCATATGACAGCTTATCGAGAACATTCACCCAATAAATTATCTGGAGGACAAAAGCAAAGAATCGCCATTGCAGGGGTAGTAGCTATGGAGCCTGAATGTATTGTTTTGGATGAGCCAACAGCCATGTTAGATCCAGTTGGACGAAAAGATGTATTAGATGCTGTTATGGAATTAAATGAGAAAAAAAATATTACGATTATTTTAATTACGCATAATATGGATGAAGTTGTTTTCGCTGATAAAGTTTATGTTATGGATCATGGAAAAGTAGTGCTTAAAGGAACACCAAGAGAAATCTTTTCTAATGTAGAAGTAATGAAACAATATGGATTAGAAGTGCCAGTTGCAACGGAGTTAGCATATTGGCTAAAGAAGGAAGGTATCGATATTTCCACTAATATTTTAACAAAAGAGGAGTTGGTAGAACAATTATGTCAATTAAATTAGAACATGTTACGTATCTATATGGACAAGGAACGGTTTATGAAAAATATGCGTTAAAGGACATTAATTTGGAAATTAAGAAAGGGGACTTTATTGGAATTGCTGGGCATACAGGTTCAGGGAAGTCTACATTAATTCAACATTTAAATGGTCTTGAAAAAGCCACATCAGGAAAGATTACTTATGATGGACAAGATATTTATGCAAAAGATTTTGACTTAGATGGACTGCGAATGAAAGTAGGACTTACTTTTCAGTATCCAGAATATCAATTGTTTGAAGCAACGGTATTTGAGGATGTATGTTTTGGACCTAAAAATCAGAAATTACCAAAAGAGGAAATAGAAAGACGAGCAAGAGAGGCATTACAATTAGTTGGTTTTCCAGAAGAACTGTATGAGAAATCACCGTTTCAATTATCAGGAGGTCAAAAAAGGCGAGTTGCCATTGCAGGAGTGTTAGCCATGCAGCCAGACTATCTGATTTTAGATGAGCCAGCAGCAGGGTTAGATCCGATTGGAAGGACAGAAATACTAGAACAGATTAAAAAATTACATGAGGAAAAAGGAATTGCAGTTATTTTAGTTTCTCATAGTATGGAAGAATTAGCGAAATATGTGGATCGCATGATTGTAATGAATCAAGGGGAAAAAGTGTTTGATGATACTCCTAAAAAAGTATTTTCTCATTATAAGGAGTTAGAAAAAATAGGGCTATCGGCACCAGCTATCACATATGTTATGGAAGAATTAAAACAACGGGGATTTCCAGTGCGTACGGATTTTTTAACAATAGAGGAAGCCAAAGAAGAAATTTTAAAAGTGCTTAGTAGGAAAAGTAAGGAGGGAAATAATGCTTAGAGATATTACAATTGGACAATATTATCCTTCGGATTCTTCTTTACATCGTTTCGATCCAAGAACAAAAATTTTAGGAACTATGATTTTTGTTCTTAGTCTATTTTTGGGAAAATCGATGATTGCCTATGGTTTTGCAACGATTTTTTTAGTTAGTGCCATTAAAATATCTAAAGTTCCCTTTTCTTTTATTGTAAAAGGGTTAAAACCAATTTTTATACTACTTATTTTTTCTGTTACAATTAATGTGTTATTTACACCGGGAGAACCAATTTTTTCATGGTGGATTTTTACGATTACAAAACAAGGGATTTCGTTAGCATTCTTTTTAGCCATTCGATTGATTTATTTAATTTTAGGGTCTTCTCTTATGACATTTACGACAACACCAACAGCATTGACTGATGGATTAGAGAGACTATTTGGATTTTTAAAAATCATAAAAGTACCGGTGCATGAAATCGCTATGATGATGGCAATTGCTCTTCGATTTATTCCAATTTTAACAGAAGAATTAGAGAAAATTATGAAAGCACAAGCAGCAAGAGGAGCTGATTTTAATCGTGGAACTTTAAAAGAAAAAATGCAAGGGCTAATTCCAATTATGGTACCACTTTTTGTATCAGCCATTCGACGTTCCAATGATCTTGCTATGGCGATGGAGGCACGTTGTTATCATGGAGGAGATGGAAGAACAAAAATGAAGCCTCTTGTGTATCAGAAGAGGGATTATATTGCCTATGTCATTTTAGGAATCTATTTGATTGTGATGATAGGAGTTCAAATTTTTTTATAAGTGATAATGGAAGGAGAAAGACTATGAAGCGTTTTAAGTTAGTCGTTGCCTATGATGGGAGCAACTACTGTGGTTGGCAAGTACAAAATAATGGAAAGACAATCGAAGGAGAGCTGAATCGCTGTTTAAGCGAGTTATTAAAAGAAGAGATTGTAGTTATTGGGGCTAGCCGTACAGATTCAGGTGTTCACGGAAGAGGAAATGTAGCTGTTTTTGATTCAGAAACAAGAATTCCGGGAGAAAAAATTTCTTATGCCCTCAACCAAAGATTACCTGATGATATCGTGATTCAATCTTCTTGTGAAGTGGATAAAGACTTTCATCCAAGATATTGTAATACAATCAAAACATATGAATACAAGATTTTAAATCGAAAATTTCCAGATCCCATGTATCGATTATATGCAGATTTTATTCATTACCCACTTAATATAGAAGCAATGCAAGAAGCAGCAAACTATATCGTCGGAGAACATGACTTTAAAAGTTTTTGTTCTGCTGGAGCACAAGTAAAGTCAACTATTCGTACAGTTTACTCGCTAGATGTTACAAAAGATCAAGATGATATCGTAAGAATCCGAATAACTGGTAATGGTTTTCTCTATAATATGGTTCGTATTATCGTTGGAACTTTAACAAGAGTTGGGCTTGGGAATGGAAAACCAGAAGAAGTGAAAGATATTATGAAAGCATGTGATAGAAGTAAAGCAGGTCCAACAGCACCAGCTAGGGGACTGTCTCTCATAGAGATTCAGTATATAGAGGAAGAGAACAAAACTAGCATGAACAGTGCTCATATAGAAGAATGTGGATAAATTTCTATTTTGCATCGATTCCTGTGGATAACTAGAAAAATTTCGCCGATATTTGGAAAATAGATATTGACACACACGGTTAGGTATAATATAATGTTTAAATGTGACATCATGTAAAACAGGTTCGGACATTTCCTGTTTTCGCATAATTTCGTTATAGAGAAACATCTAGCCATAGCCCCGGCGAGATGGTTTGGAATATAAAAACATTTGATAAGTTTACAAGGAGGATCACTCATGAAGAGTTTTATGGCTAGCCCATCAACAATCACAAGAGAATGGTATGTAGTTGACGCTACAGGACATACATTAGGACGTTTATCATCTGAAATTGCAAAAGTATTAAGAGGAAAAAACAAACCAATCTATACTCCACACATGGACTGCGGTGACAACGTAATCGTTATCAATGCTGACAAAATCCAAGTGACTGGTAAAAAAATGGATCAGAAAATCTACTACAATCACTCTGATTATGTAGGTGGAATGAAAGAAACAACTTTAAAAGAAAAATTAGCAAAAAAACCAGAACAGGTTATTGAATTAGCAGTAAAAGGTATGCTTCCAAAAGGACCTTTAGGAAGATCTATGATTAAAAAATTACATGTATATGCTGGACCAGAACATGCAAATGCAGCTCAGCAGCCAAAAGAATTAGTGATTAAATATTAATTGAGGAGGAATAGATCGTGGCAAGTGCAAGATATTACGGAACTGGAAGAAGAAAAAGCAGTATCGCAAGAGTATATTTAGTACCTGGAACAGGTAAAGTAACTATCAACAAAAGAGATATGGACGAATATTTTGGATTAGAAACTCTTAAATTAATCGTTCGTCAACCATTAGCAGCTACAAATACAACTGATAAATATGATGTATTAGTAAATGTTCATGGTGGTGGATTTACAGGACAAGCTGGTGCTATCAGACATGGTATCTCTAGAGCTTTATTACAAGCTGATGGAGAATTCCGTCCAGTATTAAAGAAAGCTGGATTCTTAACTCGTGATCCAAGAATGAAAGAAAGAAAGAAATACGGATTAAAAGCAGCTCGTCGTGCTCCACAGTTCTCAAAACGTTAGTCATACGTTTCTATACAGAACGACGTATTTATTTAGGATATGTAGAACCTCTCAGGATTTTTCTGAGGGGTTTTTTCTATAATAATATATTTTTATTAATAATACGATGTAATTTGTAATAGCATAGAAATGGAGTTCACAATGAAAAAATGGTTGTTTATTATTTCCATGGCATTTTTGATGTTTACGAATATTGTGGTTGTTCATGCCGATAATAATCAAGTAATAAAAGTAGGATATCCAATTCAAAGAGGATTAACAGAGAAGGATAAAAAAGGTAATTATGTTGGATATACTGTTGATTATTTAGAGGAAATAAAGAAATACACAGGTTGGGAATATGAATTTGTAGAAGTTGATGGAGATCTCAATCAACAGATTAGTACATTGCTAGAAATGCTGAAAGATGGCGAGATCGATATACTAGGAGGTACTGTATATAGTGATGAACTAGCCAAAATTTATGATTATCCTGGATATCCTTATGGAATGGCATACACAACATTAGCAGTTAATGAAGGAAATGCAGAGTGGATTAGTGATGATTTTCAAAATTGGAATGGAATCAAAGTTGGGATCTATCCGGGGTTAGAAAGGAGGGAAAAGGAATTAGAGAAGTTTGCAAACCTGAATGGCTTTTCTTATGAGCTTGTAACTTTTGATGAATATGATGAGTTAATGCAAGCAATGGAAGATGGAACGGTCGATGCTACGTTACAAGTTGATATTTCCATGCATAAGGGATTTAAAAGTATTGCAAAATTTTTACCAGTTCCATACTATTTTGCAATTAGCAAAAATAATTCAACTTTGATAAGAGAAATCAATAGTGCATTATCAAATATTAATTCAGCAAACCCTTATCTTCAAGCGAGTTTATATAAAAAGTATTTTAGCGTCAACAATACGTTTTCTATTTCAGAAGAAAATAAAGAGTATATAAAATCTCTTGGTATAATAAAAGTGTTAATGCTTGATGGAAATGCACCTATCCAGTATTATAATCAAGGACCAAAAGGGATTTCCGTTAGTTACTTGGAAAAAATGAAGGAGACCACAGGACTTCAATATGAGATTATTGTAGCAAAAGATTATGAAGATTGTCTAAAAAAATTAAAAGAGAATGATATTGATCTCATGATAGGAGTTCCAGATAACTGTATACTACTGTCAGAAATAGATATGACATTATCATTACCTTATTTAAAAAGTCATCAGATTTTAGTTTCGAATAAAAAAGGCGATGGTAAAGAAGATGTAAATAAAGATTTCATATATAATACAGAGCAAGTGTTAAATTACTTGAGAAAAAATAAAAATGAAACAGCATATTTGGATGCTTACTGTACGAGTTTTTACTTGCAAAATAAAGGAAAATATGCAGAAATTGTGACAGATATTAATGATGTAAATTCTATTCAATATTCTATAGGATTAGTGAATAAAGATAAAATGCATCTTTTATCCATTATAAATTCTTATTTGAACTCCGTAACTAATGAGCAAAAGCAGGAAATTATTTATGAAAATCTGGTAAATCATATAGATTATACATTAGTTGATTTTCTAAAAGTATATGTATGGCAAATAAGTGTAGTTGGATTAATTTTAGTGTGTGTAGGAGCTTTGTTATATGGAAGAAGCGTTCGAATTAAGTCTTCTATGATGCGAGAGATTGTATTACAGCATAAACGATTTAATGAATTATCCAATTTAACAGATGAATGTTTATTTGAATATAGCTATGAAAAAGACTATTTACTGATTCAAAATGATAAGATTATGTTTGATCATAGGCATGAGATAAAACATTATATGACAAACAATCAATATGGATTTTTGAAAGATATGATTGAAAAGAAGGAAGATAGCAGTCGCAATTTTCTCATGGAAGTTAAGAATGAGAAGAGATGGTATCGAATTATACTAAAAGTAATTAAAAATGAAAATGGTGTAGCGACTTATGCTCTTGGGAAGATTTGTGATGTCAATAGGGAAGTTTCTGAGCACTATGCGTTAATAGAAAAATCAAAGAGAGACGCATTAACGAATTTACTCAATCGAGCAGCAGCTCAAGATTCTATTAATACATTGCTTGAGATGGATTCCTCAAAAGGGATTCTTATTATGTTTGATGTAGATAATTTTAAATCGGTAAATGATTATCTAGGACATCCAACCGGTGATAAGTTATTAAAAGAAATTAGCCAATTTATTGATCAATTCTTTAGACAAGACGATGTAAAATGTAGGCTTGGAGGAGATGAATTTTTAATCTTTATGCATACTTCCATGAGCGTGGATGGTTTGACAGAAAAATTAGAACAATTTATCTTAGAAGCCAACAAAATGGTATTTGATCAGTACAAAGAATTTCAAGTTTCTATTAGCATTGGAGCAGCATTTGCATCCCAATCTGTTAATACTTATGATAAATTGTATAAAAAAGTGGATGCTGCTATGTATGTAGCAAAACTTGGTGGAAAAAATGGATTTTTTATTAGCGATGGAACAGAATGCATGCGACATGAATGTATTGGTTGTAAAAGACACTGTAAAAGAAGTGAATATTTAGCGAGCAAAAAATAGAGAGGTGAAACGTGGGAGCTGCCATAAAATATAAGAAAGGAGCTATTGCAAAATAGATGAATTATCATCTATGGAGCAATGGCTCCTTTTTTGTGACCCACTTTTTTTATTTTATAGAAAATATTTTGTTACATTAATTTGTGAAAGTATTGGTTTCCTATGAAATAAAAAAGAAAAGTTAATCCATTTTCTGTTGTTTGGCGACGATGACCCACATAATTTCATCAACTTGCTTAGCCTCAAATGTAAATCCCTCTGATAGAAATTGGGATTTGAGTATATCAATATTTGCAAAAAATTCATCTTCGAGTTCTCTTAGTTGACGCGGTGTACATTGGGTTTCATATTCCCGTCTAGATTTCTTATTTTCAAACATAAGATCACCAAGTATACAAATGCCGTTAGGTTTTAAAACTCTTTTTATTTCTCTAATTGCCTGTAACTTTTCATCTGTTTTACAATGATGAAATGCATAAGTACTTACAATTGCATCCATACAATGATCCTCTAACGGAATTTGCAAAAAGTGTCCGATATACAACGGAATTTGTGGAAGTTTCTTTTTACATTGGCGACACATAGAAAGAGAAGGTTCCACACCTACAAGTTCTATATCTGGATAGGTTTCTAAAATTTGTTTTGAAAGATTGCCGGTGCCAATTCCAACATCTACAACGTTTCCTTCCTTTGGAAGTTCCTTGATACATAACTGCAATACTTCATCATAATGTTCATAAAATGGCAAGCCTGTTGTTGTTTTTAAAATACTTTCGTCATATGTATCTGCCCATGTATCAAACTCCCAATGATCAACCCATTCGCTTGTCTGGAATAAATGAGCTTCATTTTTCATGCGCTTAATAATAGTATCAGTATCTTCATTTAATAATAAGGTATTAATACTTTGTATTAAACTGTTTTGAATCTGTTTCATCTCATGAATCGTTCTTGTAACCTGTTCGTATTGTTTTATAAATAAATCAAGTGACTGATTGTTTTCCTGTAATAGTTTTTCAATTGCTTCAATCGGAAAATGAAACTTTCGATATAAGACGATCATTTGCGCTTTTGATAATTCTAAAAAATCATATTGGCGATAACCATTACTTTGTCTATTTGGATGAAGCAATCCTTTTTTTTCATAAAAACGTAAAGCATTTTCCTTAATACCAAGCATTTGTGCCACTTCTTTGATGGAATATGTATTCATAATTCGTACCCGAATAGGATGATGACATTAGCAGAAAAAGTCATGCTACTTAGAAAACAACGAGGATGGTCACAGGAGGAATTAGCAGAGCATTTAGGAATTTCAAGACAGTCTATTTCAAAATGGGAAAGTGGAATTTCAATTCCAGATATTGATCGCATTATTAAAATGAGCGATTTATTTGGTGTAAGTACTGATTATCTTTTAAAAGAACAAATAGAATTCGAAGAAAATAAAAGAGAAGATCAAACAAATGAAAATATAAAAATTTCAAAAGCAATCGAAGTATCTGATGAAGAAGTAAATGACTTTATAAATTTGACAAAAAAGGCCTCTATTAGAATAGCAGCTGCTATTTCTCTATTCATATTATCACCAATTATTTTTGTTTTCTTATTAGGTATTTCGGAGTATGAAAACTCAAATATAACAGAGAATATGGCAAGTGGTATCGGGGCTACATTTCTTCTTATTCTAGTAGCAATTGGAGTATCTATTTTAATTATAAATGGAATGAAATTATCAAAGTATAGCTACTTAGAAAAAGAAATGATAAGTCTTTCCTATGGAGTGAAAGAGGGGGTAAAAGAGAGAAAAGAAACTTTTGAAAATAGTTATCATATAAGTATTGCGGTTGGAGTTGTTCTTTGTATTTTGGGAGTTGTTCCATTGCTACTTTCGGGAGCTTTT
>JADIML010000126.1 GCA_017694765.1 Candidatus Scybalomonas excrementavium | reverse complement strand
ATATAAGCTATACTGTTCTTCATAAGGAAACGTACCAAGAAGTGCTTGTTCTCTTGTTGCAATCTTTGCACACATGGTAGCTTTTTGCTCTGTTGCCAAATACTCTTGTTCATAATATTTTACAATTTCTTGTTCTGTTTTTCCTTCTTGCAAAAATTCCATCGCAATTTTCGTAGGACGAATTCCTGTTAATGTTCCCCAAGGAAGCTCTTTCTTTGTATATGTTACAAATAGCTGATACACATATCGTTTTAATTCATTTCTTCTTTTACTTAGTTTCGTTTGTGCAAAAGAACCTTCACTTTGCTCTACGATACTTCCATTCTCCTCAATTTGAAGTTTAATATACTGTTCTTGTATTTGAATCTTTAGAACAAACTTGGCACCCTCTTCTTCTTCTCTAATTTTTTCATTTCCAAAGAAGGCTGTTATTAACGAACCAACTTCATAAGCGTAGGATTTCCCTGCTTTTTCTCTTTCTTCTTCCTGTTCTATCTGTTGTATATATCCTATCATTGTTTCATCCTCTTACAAACATATTATGTTGTTTTTCGTAGCCAATCGTTGTTGTTTCATTATGTCCTGGATAAACAACGGTATCTTCTGGAAACTTATATAGTTTCATCTGAATCGATTGCTCTAATGCTTTTAAATCTCCTGTTGGAAAATCACTTCTTCCAACAGATTGTGCAAATAGAGTATCACCTGTAAACAATGCCTTTTCACTTTCTAAATAATAGCAAATACCACCTTTTGTATGCCCCGGTGTTTCGATACATTGAAATGTCATCCCACCAAGCTGAATCATTTGTCCATCTTCTACAAGATAATCAGCTTGTAAAGATTCTGACTTTCCAAACATTGTCGTTAAATTAAGCTCTGGTTTTCCTAGCATTTCCTGTTCCTCTTTCCCAGCATAAACATTCAAAGAATCTATATGTGATTTTAAATAAGAAACAGCACCAATATGATCCACATGTCCATGGGTTAAAAGAATCCCACATAAGTTCCAACCATTTGTTTTTATAAGTTCATAAATGGTATCTCCTTGTGCACCTGTATCAACACAGACAACGTCTTTTGTTGCTTCATTTATTATAAAATAACAATTCGCACCAAGATTTCCCACTGGCATACCATATATTTTTATTGCTTCCATACAATCCTCCAATTCTCTTTTTCTCTAATCCCCCCAATACACAAATATTTTTTCTCCACTCTCTCCTCTTACATTATCCAGCCGTTCTTTCAATATCAATAACACTTTCAACATTACGGAGTTTTGCAATAATTCGATTTAATTGTTCCGTTCCACTTGTATCAAAACTTAAACTAATCGTTGCTTTTCCTTGCTTATTCGTTTTTGCATTCATAGATGCAATGTTAATATTCATTTCATTAAATATTTTTGAAATATCAACAAAAATTCCCATACGGTTGTTGGCATAGATTAAAATTTCTGTTGTATATAAACGACCTTCTTTTTCATTTTCTGGCTGTTGCCATTCAGCATCGATTAAACGCTTTCTATCATCTTCTGTCATACTTAAAATATTAATACAATCGGTTCTATGAATGGAAACGCCACGTCCTCTTGTCACATATCCTACAATCTCATCTCCTGGAACTGGACTACAACATTTTGAAAATCGTACTGCTACATCATGAATTCCTTTTACTACGATTCCACCTTTTGATCGCTTTTTCTTTTGTGTTTCCTTATTGACATCTTGTAATGCTTGATCTCCTATCGCATCTAGTACTTCTTGGTCAGTAATTTTAGCCATACTATCTTTTCGATATTCTTCTTGCATTTTATTAATAACCTGACCTTCTTTTAATCCACCATGACCAACAGATGCACAGACGGAATCCCAATCTTTAAAGCCATATTTTAACATGACTTTCTTTACATATTCTGGTTTATTAATTTTAGAAAACACAATTCCTTTTTGTTTACAATACTTTTCTAATAGTTCTTTCCCACGAGTAATATTTTCTTCCTTAAATTGCATTTTAAACCAAGTATTAATTTTACTCTTTGCCTGTGTACTTTTTACAATAGAAAGCCAATCTCTACTTGGACCTCTCGAATTTTGAGAAGTAATAATTTCAACCCGATCACCATTTTGGATTTTATAATCAATCGTTACTTGTCTTCCATTGACTCTTGCCCCTACCATTTTATTTCCAACAGCACTATGAATACTATATGCAAAGTCGATTGGTGTTGAACCTGCTGGTAAATTTTTGACATCTCCTGATGGTGTAAAGCAGTAAATATCTTCATTAAATAGATTCAAATCTGTTTTTAATAATGATAGAAACTCTCGATTATCTGTAAAATCTTGTTGCCACTCTAAAATTTGACGAAGCCAAGAAAGTTTTGCTTCTTCATTGCCACTTTTCTTTGTATTCGCCCCTTCTTTATATTTCCAATGGGCAGCAATCCCATATTCTGCAACTTTATGCATTTCATACGTACGAATTTGGATTTCAAAAGGCTGTCCTTCCGGTCCAATTAATGTGGTATGCAAAGATTGGTACATGTTTTGCTTTGGCATTGCAATATAATCTTTAAAACGACCGGGAATTGGTTTGTACATTTCACGAATAATCCCTAATGCAGCATAACAATCTTTTACGGTTTCCACTTTGATTCGAACTGCAAAGAGATCATAAATTTGATCCAGTGTTTTATTCTGATTTACCATTTTTTTGTAAATGCTAAAATAGTGTTTGACACGTCCATCGATCTCTGCTTCAATTCCAGACTGATCAATATATTTCTTCACTTCTGCAACAATTGTCCCAATAAAAGCCTCACGTTCTGTTCGTCTTGCATCGAGCTGTCTTGTCAATTCTTTAAATTTCTCTGGCTCTAAATATCGCAATGCCAAATCATCAAGCTCTGTTTTTATTTTCGCAATACCAAGTCTGTTGGCAATTGGAGAATAAATATCGATCGTTTCTCTTGATTTTTCTTGCTGTTTATGAGGTGGCATATATTGCATTGTTCGCATATTATGAAGTCGATCCGCTAGTTTAATTAAAATAACGCGAATATCTTTTGCCATAGCAAGGAACATTTTTCGAAGATTCTCTGCTTGTGCCTCTACTTTATCAGCCGAATAGGATAATTCTCCTAGCTTTGTAACACCATCTACTAAAAGTGCCACCTCATCATTAAAGATTTCTGCGATCTCTTCCTGCGTATAGACGGTATCTTCTACAACATCATGCAAAAGACCAGCAATAATCGTCTCTTTATCTAGTTCTAATTCTGCTAATATAATAGCAACACAGAGAGGATGGATGATGTAAGGCTCTCCTGATTTTCTCTTTTGATCTTTATGGGCGCTATCTGCTAACTGATATGCTTTCTTTAATAATGTCATATCAGCAGATGGGTGATAGCTTTTAATTGTTTGCTCTAGCTTTTCATATAATACACTTGGTTCTGTAAAATCTTGAGGCTGACTTATTTCCTTTTTTAATCGATTCATTTCCATATACAACACCACTTTTCTACTTTATTCCTATTTTTGTTATAAAATATTATAAAGAATCTTCTCCAAAAATGCAAATTATTTCTTATCTATCTTAAACTTCTATTACTTCATATCTCTCCTTTCACAAACTGTTTCAAGGCAAATGAATAAAAATATGTTTCCTTTACTCTTTTTCCAGTCATCTGCTCCAACGCCTTTTTATAATACTTCATTTGAACATGATATTTCATTTGTAACTCGTTTTCACTAGAGATTCTGTCTGTCTTATAATCAAGTATGACAATTTCATTTTCTTCTTCCCACCATACATCGATGACTCCTTGTAATAAAACAAGTTCTTCACTTTCCATATCGTCTTTGATTTCCTTTGCAGGTAACGCCATCATATATTGGGATTCCTTATGCAGTCGTCCTTCTTTTCCTGCCTGCTGTAGTCGTTTTCCAATTGGGGATTGTAACAAACTTAAAATTCCATAGACTGGTAAACTCTCTCTTTGTTCCTTCGTAAAATATCCTTCCTGTTCAAATTGTATCAGTTGCTTTCTCACATCTTCCGTAGTTGTAATAGTTTTAAATGTAAGCAATTCCATAACTTTATGAACAAGTGTTCCATGACTAGCCCCTGTTTCTACTTTTTCTTCCATAAATTCTGGTCGAATTCTCTCTTCTTCCTCTATCGCACTTGCTACTTCCATCGTTTCAGACAAATGTTCGAAATCACTTTCTTCAAAGTAAAGCTCCCCTTCTTCTAATTGTCCCTGCTTTTTTAATTCCGATACAGAATACTTTCCTTTAAACTCAACTTCTTGTTCAAATGGATACGTCCATTCAAATTGTTTTCGAATAAAATCTGCTATCTCCTTATTTTCTTCTTCTGGTTGTAACTGTAATAATGCCTCTTTTTTATGTTCTAATAAAACCTCTTGCTCTACCCTTTGCACAACTAATTGTTGCTCTTCTATAAACCGAATATCAATAAGAGTTTGTGGAACGACTAAAGCTGCTAATAACCAATCTAAGTAACAAGTTGCTCTTGTACGGATTGAACGGGCAAGGCGAAATTGTTGTCCTGCTTTTTTCTCCCATTGATACCGAATATAGGAGTTTTGTCTTTGCTTTTTGTCATAATCATCTACAGTCCCAATTAAAATAAGTTTTTCTTTCGCCCTTGTCATCGCTACATAAAGGACACGAAGTTCTTCTCCTAGCGTTTCTTCTTTTAGCTTTTTTTGCATAAGATTTTTCATCCAAGTAGAACCAATTCTTCTTGTTTCAAGTTCTACACAATCAGGACCTAAATAATCATCTACATGAATTAATAATTTCTGTCTTAAATCCATAAAATTGAATGGTTTGTTTAATTCTCCAACGATAACAACTGGAAATTCTAAGCCTTTACTTTTATGAATACTCATAATGCGAACAACATTTTCATGCTCTCCTAATACACTGGCTTCTCCAAAATCAACTTCATATTCTTTTAACTGATTCATATAACGAATAAAATGGAATAATCCTTTATAACTGACACTTTCATACTGATTTGCTTTTTCAATCAACATCAATAAATTCCCTTGCCTTTTTTTACCTTGTGGCATAGAACCAACATAATAAAAATATCCAGTTCGATTCATCGCAAACCAAATCAAGTCATGAATCGACATACAAGTCTTTCCATATTCCATCTCTTCTAAAAGTTGTAAAAACTGTTGCACTTTCACTTGCAAGCCTTTACACCATGTTACATTTTTTCCTAATAATAATGTTTGTTGTTCTTCATCAAATTCCTCTTCTGCAAATAAACTTAGCACATCATATAACGTTTGCCTGCCATTCTTTGGATTGGAATAGACAGCTTTCATCCATGCTAACTCTTCTCCATGCAATCCTACAATTGGAGAACGCAACACAGCTGTCATTGAAATATCTTGATAACGGTTATCGACAACTGCCAATAAATGAAGCATATTTTGTACTTCCAGTGCAGAAAAATATCCTGTTTGACTATCTCCATGGGCTGGTATTCCTTCTCGTGCTAAAACTTCTTCTAAAACATCTCCCCAGCCACTTACTGTTCGTAATAAAATAACAATATCACGATATTCAACTGGTCGATATGCGCCAATTTTCTCATCATATACACAATATGGATTTTCTTCCTTCATCAGTTCCCGAATACGATTTGCAATGGCATACGCTTCTAATTCTTTCTTTGTATAATCAGACTCTTCTGCTTCCACAATGATCAATTCTGTTTTATCTAATGGATCGATTTCTTCAAGTGGTGCTACCTCCATTTCCTCACCTTGTTGCTCTCTCTTTGGAAATGCTCTTCCCGGAATTAAAAAAGCGCTTTCATCGTATTCAACGCCTCCTAGGTCTCTTCCCATAATTTGCTGAAAAATATAATTAGTAGACTCTAGAACGGAAAATCGACTTCTAAAATTTCTATGAAGTTCTATTTTCTTTTCTTTCTCATTGTCTTTTCCGTATTTATCAAATTTATCCATAAAAAGTTCTGGTCTAGCAAGACGGAAGCGATAAATACTCTGCTTCACATCACCTACCATAAATCGATTTTGTTCTCCTTTATAGCCCCCAGATATACTTCCTAAAATCGCTTCTTGAATGAAATTACTATCTTGATATTCATCGATGAAAATCTCTTCATAAGACTCCCCGATCTCTTTTGCAATGTTAGATGGAATCTCACTATCATCTTCATAACGATCCACAAGTAATTCCAGTGCATAATGTTCTAAATCACTAAAGTCCAGTACATTTTTCTTCTCTTTTGCTTTTGAAAATTGTTCCTTAAATGCAAAAACAACATCCATTAATGCTTCCATTGGCTCTTTTACTAAGATAACTTCTTGCAACATTTCTTCTCCTGTCTTTGCAAAAAATTGTTCTTTCCATGCTACAAGCTGTTCTTTCACTTCATCTCTTAGTTGCTTTACCATTTCTTTTAACGATTCATCGGTATCTTTTGCTGGACGTCCACTTAATCTTGAAAATGCTCCAAGTTCCATCGCCTTTTTCATATCTTCATAGTTTTCTTGACTGCTACATGAAAGAATATAATCTTGATCGAGTAACAATGTTTTTTCATAGGCTATAGGTCCAAAAGGTTTTCTTGCTAACTCTAATGCTAATTGATTTTTTTCTAATAACTCTTCTAATAACTGTTTGGTACTGGCGATTAATTCCTGCATATAGGAGCTCTTATATAACGCTTCTTTATTTTCTATAAAGAAGCGTTTCTTTGCACGATTTAACCATTCTTCTGGCTCTGGATTACTCATAGCAAACTCATAAAGTCTTTGGACTAATTCTTCTAGTGCCTTATCATCTTTTCCATTTGTATACCCTTCTACGAGAAGATGGAATTTGTCGCTTCCTTCCTCATAAAATTGTTCCAGTACTTCTTTCATAACATCGATGCGAAGAAGTTTGCCCTCCCCTTCATCCATCATGCGAAATTCTGGATCGATTCCTAATGTATTAAAATGATCCCGAATCAGTTGCAAGCAAAAACTATGAATCGTACTAATTTGTGCTTTTTGTAAATATGCCGACTGTCTTCTAACATGCTCATTTTCTGGATTTTTTTGTAAATAATTTTCAATAGCACGACCAATTCTTTCTTTCATCTCTGCGGCGGCTGCTTTTGTAAAGGTTACGATTAACATCCGATCGATATCAACTGGTACTTTCTCATCACAAATCATCGTTAAAATTCGTTCTACTAAAACAGCCGTTTTCCCAGAACCTGCCGCTGCAGATACGAGCAAATCCCCTCCTCTTGAGGTAATAACGGCTTCTTGTTCCTTTGTCCATGGCATACTTTATTCCTCCTCTCCTTCCATTTCTTTTAAAAATTCCTCTCGACTTCCTTTTGATAAATGTCGATATGTGTTCCCAAGCTTTGTATCAAACCCACAAATTCCATGAAATTCACAATAATCACATGCACTTCTCTCTCCTAGTTTATACGGCGCAATTTCAATATTACCTTTTATCATTTCACTTCCCATTTTTTTCATACGCTCTGTAACATAATGTCCAACAGCTCGTAATTGCTTCGTTGTCACAACTTTTGATGCTTTACTATAGGCACCACTTTTTAGACGTGAGATTGGCATTGTTAAATAGCCTTCTTTCGTTTCTTCTTCTAACTTTTCAATAATACCTTCTTCTCCATTGGCAAGACCATTCATTTTTAACTTCTTTAAAATGGCAATTTCAGCTTCTTCTTCCTCTCTCTCAATAAACGGATCTTTCATGTTGTAATAAAAAATTCCTGCTGGTATCACCTTTTTATTCGTTCGTTTTTCTAACACTTCAAGAGCTGCATTCATATATACAACAAGCTGTATTTGTAATCCATAATATAAATCAATCACATCAAACTCTGTGCTACCTGATTTATAATCAATAATTTTCACATACAAATTTTCTTCATCTTCATACGTATCAATACGGTCAATTTTCCCTTGTAAATTTAGGGAACTTCCTTCTTCTAACTGGATACCCGCCGACTGAAGATCTTTATAATTTTGAAAAGATAGCTCATAATCCGTTGGTTCAAAACGTCCTCGTTTGATATGTTCTTGAAGCGCCCAGATTGTCCTCTTGGCAATTCGTGTCATGCGTGTAATCATATACTGATTCCGTTTACTACTGTAAAATAAATCACCTTGATATTCCGAAACTGCACTGTTCACACATTGTTCCACTAACTGATCTCTTTCCACATCATCAATGGTTCGAAATGTATCTGCTCTCGTATCTAGTTCTTTGGAAAATAACTCTAATGTTTTATGAAACACATTTCCAAGATCCATAGAGCGAATTTTATATTCTTCTCTTTCTTTTACTTTTAATCCATATTTTAGAAAATGGGCAAACGCACAAGCTGCATACTGCTCTAATCTCGTTACACTTCCTGATAAATGTTCTCCATAGATAGCTTTAGAAACAGCCTTTGATAAAGGACTTTCTTCGTTTTCATAAAACGCTCCTGTCCAAATCTTATGAAGAATTTCCTTTCCTTTTGCGCCTTCTTTCATTTGACAATAAAGCTCTTTCCAAAGAATATTTTCTTTTCCCTCTAAAAATTCATGAAATCCTTGAATCACATATTCTACACTATCTTCTTTTGTAAAAATAACCGCTTCCTCTTTTTCTCCTACTTCCTTTTGTACTAAATTCGGAAAATGCTTTTTGAGACGACCAATTAAATAAGAGGGATGAATTGTTTTTCCATTGGTATCGACTTTTGCATAGGAAAGATATAACTTCTCAGATGGTTTTGTAAAGTTTAAATAAATATAAAACGATTCCATCATAGCATTTTGCTTTGCAGTTGGGGCAAGCTCTAGCTTCTTTTCCATTAAAATTTCTCTTTCTCTATCATTTAAAATACCACCACTCATATCATTTTTAGGAATGAGTCCGTCATTTAATCCCATAATGAACATCACTTTCAAATCTGGAAAACGGCTACGTTCCATATCTCCAACTAAAACTTGATCAAGTCCCGGTGGAATGACGCCAACTTTTGTTTCAGATAGTCCTGCATCTAAAATAGCAATAAACTCCTCTAATTCCATCACTTCATTCCCTAGAATCGTAGCCATTTTATTTAAAATTTCACAAATATTACCATAAATTTGCTGATATGTCTTTGCAGATGCAAGATCCCCTTCCTTCTCAAAGTATAACTCATATTGTTTTAGCTTTCTTTGATAATGAAGCCTTTCCATAAAGAAACAAAGGGCAATAATAACTTCTTTTACTGTCATATCCTTTTTCTGAAGTGATTCCCAAAATTCTTTTATTTCTTCTAAAAAATATTCTCGAATTTTGTTTAATTCGAGTAACTCATCATCGTCCATTCCTCGTAGCTTTCTAACAAAGGGCTTTTGAAACCATCGGTATCCTCGGATTCCACAAGCAATGACATAGTTTTCTAATTTCTCTACTTCTTCTCCAGATAATCCACTCATTCCAGCCTTTAAATAACGAAATACACTTTCATATCGCAAATCTTCTCTTATCATAGCAAGAACACTACGAATACTTTCCATACAAGGATTATTTAAAATACTTCGATTTTGATCCATAAAATAAGGCACATGTAAGCGTTCCATCGCTTCTCTTAACTCTTGTTCATATATTTCATTTGAGCCTGTTACAATCCCAATATCTCGGAATCTACACTGACCACTTACAACGAGCTTACGAATCTTTCGAACGACATAAGTTGCTTCCTCTCTTGGATTTTGGCAACACGTTAGCGCAATATTTTCTACTTCTCCTAAATGACGTTGAATTGGATATCGAAAAAATCCTTTCTCTAATACTTGTAAATCTTTTTTTTCTAAAAAGCGATATGGTGTTCCTTCTATACAAAACGGTTTGGCTACTAGCACTTCTTCTTTTTGAGCGATTTCATATAATTTTTCTACTGTTTTTTTACTGAGAGCAAACAGTTCATAATCTTCTATTTTCCAACGTTCGCTCCCAAACGTATCTAGTTCCTTTGGATCCATTGGAATCGTTACAAGTAACCATTCTACTTGATGTAAAAGTCGTTCCAGTAAGACAAACTGTATCGGTGTAAAACCGGTAAATCCATCAAGACAAATGACACTATCTTGTAATAACTTTGACTCGTTCACTCGTAACGACAATACTTCTAGTACTTGTTCTGCCACTGTATAATCTTTTAAATATTTATCAAATTCTTCAAAAATAACACGCATGTCCATAAGTTTTCCACGCAGTGTTGTTCCATTTTCTAGTTCATGAATGAGTGTTTCTAATGTTTCCTTTCCTACCCGATATTGATAAAATTCGGATAATAAAGATTTTAATTCTTCAATAAAACCAGATTTATTTAAACTTCTCTTAAAAATAGTCAGTTGATCCTTTTTTTCTTCTGCTACTTTGCGTAGTACCATGCTTTTTCCTACGTCTTCTAAAATATTTTTTTGTTTTTCCTGAACCTCGTCAAAAACACGATGTGCTAAGCGATGGAAACTTAAAACATCAATATTCATCGTTCCATGATTTGGGTGCATACTCATAACTTTTTTTTGCACTTGCATCGTATACTGCTCCGGCACAATGATATAATAGTTTTTCTTCGGATTTTTTATAGATTCTTTTATTATTTTTTCATAGACAAAATGAGATTTTCCAGATCCACTTTTTCCAATAATCATTTGTAATGCCATATGTACTCTCCTTTTCTCTTTTCTATTCCTAACAGATTCCTCACAAAACTTCTTTCTTCTACTATACCATAATTCTAAGGAAAAACAAATGTTTGGATTTTTCTACTTTTTTTATAATTTTATATTCATAATTTTCCTCTCTCTATCATAAACTTATAATAACCTAAAATCGAGGAGGACCTTATGGAATCAAAGACAAAAATTGTTGTATTACGCGCAAAAGAACTGATTTATACTGGTATTTTTCTGGTACTTGGGATTATACTGATTCTGGTTCTTATTTTTATGTTTATGCAAGGAAAGACGGAAGAAACAATGGCACCTGTATCTAACTATATACCTGGTGTTTATACATCATCGATTACTCTTGGTAGTTCTTCTTTAAATGTGGAAGTGACAGTAGATAAACAACATGTCACAAAGGTAAGCCTTTCCAATCTCGATGAATCCATCGAAACCATGTATCCACTTTTAGAACCTGCCATTTCAGAAATCAATGATAAGTTACAAACCATCTCTTCTATTGAAGAATTGGATTTTACTTCTGATAATCAATATACACATACGATTTTAACTCAGGCTATTAAAAATGCTTTAGAAAAGGCAACTCCGTAAAAACATACATTTCCAAATACTTATTTACATACAAAGAAAGAGGAAATTACATAGGCTGTAATCTCCTCTTTCTTTTATTCTATTTCCTCTATGATTCTATTCCTAATTCTGTCTTAATTTCTTCCATTTGATTCATCCATATCGTTGCACTTGCATCACTTGGCATTCTTAAATCCCCTCTTGGTGATAAGGCAACTGTTCCAACCTTTGGCCCATCTGGAAGACAGTTTCTTTTAAACTGCTGGCTAAAAAATCGCCAATAAAACGTTCTAAGCCAATGGTATATCACTTCTTTTTCATAATCTTTTTCAAATGTATGACATGCAATTCGATAAATCTTCTTTGGTTCATAACCGAATCGAAGCATATAATATAAGAAGAAATCATGAAGCTCATATGGTCCTACTAAATCTTCTGTTTTTTGTGAAATGATACCATCTACTGGTGGTAACAATTCTGGACTTACTGGTGTATCTAAAATATCGAGCAATGTTTCTTTAATTTCCTTTACATCACTAATATCTGCATAATATTGTACTAAGTGACGAACTAAAGTCTTTGGTATGGAACTATTAACACCGTACATAGACATATGATCCCCATTATAGGTAGCCCAGCCAAGTGCTAGTTCTGACATATCTCCTGTCCCAATTACCATTCCATTATAAGCGTTAGCCACATCCATTAAAATTTGTGTTCGCTCTCTTGCTTGGGAATTTTCATAGACAACGTTATGATTATTTTCATCATGTCCAATATCTCTAAAATGCTGTTCTACTGCTTGATTGATTCGAATTTCCTTTAAGGTAGCACCTAATTGTTTTGTAAGCATCACCGCATTTTGATAAGTGCGATCGGTTGTTCCATAACAAGGCATCGTAATGCTAATGATGTTTTCTCTTGGAATTTTTAGTAAATCAAAAGCCTTTGTAATAACTAATAATGCTAAAGTCGAATCAAGTCCTCCTGAAATCCCCACAATGGCATACTTACAATTTGTATGTGTAAGTCTTTTCTTTAGCCCTTGTGCTTGAATCATAAAAATTTCTTCACAACGCTTTTCACGTTCTAATTCATTACTTGGAATAAACGGTGTTTTCGGAAATTGACGCATCAATTCTAACGGTTCCATCTTGATATGAAATGAAATTTTCTTATAAGTTTCATCCTTTGTTGTCAGAAATGTTATCATTCTTCTTCGTTCTGCACAAAGTTTTTTCACATCAATTTCTGCTATTGTAAGCCCAGTTGTAAATCGTTTTGAACGTGCTAGCTCTGCGCCGTTTTCGCTAATGATATTATCGCCACTATACACAAGATCTGAAGTAGATTCTCCTTCTCCTGCACTGGCATAAATATATCCACAACAAAGTTTTCCTGATTGCCCATGAATGAGATTACTCCGATATTGCTCTTTAGAAGCCACTTCATCACTGGCAGATAAATTTGCAATAATGGTTGCACCTGCCATACTATGAGAAATGCTTGGTGGCATTGGCACCCAAAGATCTTCGCATATCTCACATCCAATGATAACACCTTTCATTTCTTCACAGACAAATAAAAGATTCGTTCCAAACCATACCTCTTGATTACAAAGCATGATTTTTTTTGCCTCTGCTATACCTTTTGAAAAATAACGCCCTTCATAAAATTCTCCATAATTTGGTATATTTGTCTTTGGTATCACACCAAGAATGTTTCCATTTTGTATCCAAACTGCACAATTATATAAGTCTTGATTTTGTACAAGTGGCATCCCAACTGCTACTAGCATATCGCTACCTTTTGAAACTTCTACTAGCTTTTGTAATTGTTCCAAAGCACTACTTAATAAGGTTTCTTGTAAAAACAAATCTCCACAAGTATATCCTGTTATACAAAGTTCTGGAAAGACAATAATTTTTACTCCTTGTTCCTTTCCTTCTTGTATGAATTCCATTATTTTTTGTGTATTATAGACACAATCTGCTACCCGAATTTCAGGTGTTGCGGCAGCTACACGAATAAATCCATCTTTCATTCCTTACACTCCTTTATGAAAAATTTATAAAAAATTCAAAAATACTTTTTGCTATATCATCGTGTAAATCTTTTTCTATGTTATATGTTGTTCTCCTTAATTATTTATCTCCAAATCATTGAGAAAACTTTT
>JADIML010000125.1 GCA_017694765.1 Candidatus Scybalomonas excrementavium | reverse complement strand
ATAGAACAAAGTGTAATATGCAAAAAAGAGATATTGCAAAATCATCAACCTAAATGATGAAACAATACCTCTTTAAATGTCAGTTCCTCTATATTGTTCTGTTATTCTTGTTTTTATCTTTAATTGTTATTCTTCTATTTCTTCTATATCCTCATCTTTATTGAGAACATACTCCTCAATAAATTCCCAAATTTCATCTCTTCCTTGTTTAGATAGAGCAGAATACGGAAAGACTGGAGTTCCTTGTACAAGGTTTAATCCTTCTTTAATCGCTTTTATATGTTTTGGTACTTGACTTCTTTTTAATTTATCAAGTTTTGTTGCTATAATAACTGGATTAAATCCATTATTTACGATCCAATCATACATCAATTTATCATTAGCAGATGGATCGTGGCGAATATCTACTAATAAAAATACAATTCGAAGTTGTCTCGATGTATGGAGATAACGTTCAATTAATTTTCCCCATTTTGCTTGTAATTCTTTGGATACTTTTGCATATCCATATCCTGGTAAATCTACAAAGTATAATAATTCATTAATATTATAATAATTGATTGTCTGTGTCTTTCCTGGTTGTTGTGAAGTTCTTGCATAGGCTTTTCGATTCATTAACCCATTGATTAATGAGGATTTTCCAACATTGGATTTTCCTGCAAATGCAATTTCTGGCATAGCATTGTCTGGTAACTTACTTGTAATACCACAGACTGTTTCCAGATTTACTTTTGTTACATTCATCTTACTTTCCTCCTATGCTTCTTTTACAAGGGCATGTTCTAACACATCTTCCATTGTTGTGGCATATGTGATCGTTAAACCATTTGTAATTTCTTTATCAATATCTGCTACATTCTTTTTATTTTTTACTGGAACGATAATTTCTTTCACTCCTACAACTTTTGCAGCTAAAATCTTTTCTTTTAGTCCACCAATTGGAAGCACACGTCCTCTTAATGTGATTTCTCCAGTCATTGCTACATCACCACGAACTTGCTTTCCAGTTATTGCAGATAAAATGGCTGTTGCCATTGTAATACCTGCAGATGGTCCATCTTTTGGCACTGCTCCTTCTGGAATATGGATATGAATATCATGTTTTTCAAAGTAGTCATCTGCAATCTCATATTGCTCTGCAATAGAACGAATATAACTAATTCCAGTTCTTGCAGATTCTTTCATAACATCTCCTAAATTTCCCGTTAGCTCTAGTTTTCCTTTACCAGACATAATATTCACTTCAATACTTAATGTATCTCCACCAACACTTGTCCAAGCAAGTCCTCTTACAATTCCGATCTTTTCATTTAGATCTTCATCTTCTCTTGTAAAGATTTCAGTGCCAAGGAATTTTGATACATTGGTTTCTAATACTTTGATTGACTTCTTCTTCTCTTCCATTAAAATTCTGGCTGATTTTCTACAGATTTGTCCAATCTTTCTTTCTAAATTACGGACTCCTGCTTCTCTTGTATAAGCAGAAATTATTTTATGAATTGCTTTATCTGTAATATGAAGCTGATCGTTTGTGATACCGTTTTTCTCTAACTGTTTTGGAATTAAGTAACGTTTTGCAATATGAAACTTTTCATTTTGTGTATAACTACTTACTTCAATCACTTCCATACGATCAAGAAGTGGTCTTGGAATTGTTGATAAATCATTAGCTGTGGCTACAAATAATACTTCACTTAAATCAATTGGTACTTCTAGATAATGATCAAGAAATGTTTTATTTTGCTCTCCATCTAATACTTCTAATAATGCTGCTGAAGTGTCTCCTTTATAATCACTGCTTACTTTATCAATTTCATCAAGAAGCATTAATGGATTTTTTACACCTGCTTGTTTAATACCATTTACAATGCGCCCTGGCATTGCCCCAACATAAGTTTTACGATGTCCACGAATTTCTGCTTCATCACGAACTCCACCTAAAGAAATGCGAACATAGTGTTTATTCACAGCTCTTGCAATGGAACGTGCAATGGATGTTTTTCCAGTTCCCGGTGGTCCTGCTAAACAAATAATTGGTGCTTCTCCTTTTTTCGTTAATGCTCTTACTGCTAAAAATTCGATAATTCTTTCTTTTACTTTGGCAAGTCCATAATGATCTTTTTCTAACACATCTTTTGCAACTTTAATATCTTCATTATCTTTAGAACATTTGTCCCAAGGCATTTCTAGCATAGTTTCGATGTAGTTACGACTTACATAGCTTTCTGCTGACATTCCACCAGAATTTTTGAAACGATTAATTTCTTTTCTAATTTTTTCTTTTACTTCTTTCGATGCCTGTAATTCTTCTAGTTTTTCTTCAAACTCATCGCCTTCTGCTTCTGCACTTTCACCAAGTTCCTCTCGAATTACTTTCATTTGTTCTCGTAAAATGTAATCTCTTTGATTCTTATCTACTTTTTCACGAATCTTTTCTTGAATTTCTTTACGAATTTGATGGATTTCTATTTCTTCTGAAAGTGTTACAAGAAGTTTTTGTCCTCGTTCTAATAGATCGTCTTCTTCTAATAACATTTGTTTTTGTTCATAGTTAATCGGAAGCTGTGTTGCAATCTCATAAATAAGTTCTTCTAGATCTCTAATCTCTAAAATTTGAGCCATCACATTTTTTGTGGATTTGTTTCCTTCTAATCCATAGGAAGCGATAATGTCTTTTAGTGCACGCATCATTGCTTCTTTCGTGTGCATTTCATCAATTTCTCCACTTTCAAATACAGTATCAATCGTTTCTAATTCCCCATAAAGACAGGTATCTTCTTCCATCAACTCTATGAGTGAAGCTCTTTGTTGCCCTTCTACAAGAACACGAATCACATTCCCTGGTAATTTTATAAATTGTTTGATTTTTGCAATTGTACCAGTTGAAAATAAATCTTCCTGACTTGGTTCTTCCACTTCCTCTTCTATTTGAGATACTAAAAATAAAAGTTGATCTCCTGCCATTGCCTCTTGAACTGCCTGAACAGATTTTTCTCTTGAGACATCAAAATGAACAACTGTCATTGGAAATACAACTTTTCCTCTTAATGCAACGAGTGGCATTTTTCGTTTTTCCATTGTTTTTACTCCATTTCTATTTCAAGGCATTTTCTTTTGTTTCATCTTCGAAAAAACAGCCGAATCAAAAAACCTATTCTTTTTGAATTCGACTGTTTTTTTGCTTTTATTTTTTAAGCAATTTCACCATTATTTTTGGAAGCTCTTTTTCTTCCAATTCCTTTTTTCGGCTGTGGTCTTTCGCCATGTGTTAAAATTGGCTTTCCATTTTCTTCTACCATTTCTCGTGTAATCACACAAGATTCTACTGTTTCATCAGATGGAATTGTATACATTAAATCCATAATAACAGATTCCATAATTGCACGAAGTCCTCTTGCTCCTGTATTTCTAGAAATAGCCTTTCTTGCGATTGCACGAAGTGCTTCTTCTTCAAAAGTAAGTTCTACTCCATCTAGTTCAAATAATCGTTTGTATTGTTTTGTTAAAGCGCTTTTTGGCTGTGATAAAATTTGAACAAGTGCATCTTCATCCAATAAATCTAATGATACAACAACTGGCACACGACCTATAAACTCTGGAATCATTCCAAATTTTACAAAGTCTGCTGGAAGTGCTTGACGAAGTAATTCTCCTACATTTTTCTTATTCTTTTCTGCTACTTCTGCTGTGAAACCAATTTCTTTTTTTCCTGTTCGGCTTTCTACAATTTTCTCAAGACCATCAAAAGCTCCACCACAAATAAAGAGAATGTTTGTCGTATCAATTTGAATAAATTCTTGATGTGGATGCTTTCTTCCACCTTGTGGTGGAACAGAAGCGACTGTTCCTTCTAAAATTTTTAATAAGGCTTGCTGTACCCCTTCACCAGATACATCTCTTGTAATAGATGTATTTTCAGATTTACGGGTAATTTTATCAATTTCATCGATATAAATAATACCATATTCTGCACGTGCAATATCATAATCTGCTGCTTGAATTAATTTTAATAAAATATTTTCTACATCTTCTCCTACATATCCAGCTTCTGTTAAAGCAGTTGCATCTGCAATCGCAAATGGAACATTTAAAAGTTTTGCAAGGGTTTGTGCAAGAAGAGTTTTTCCAGATCCTGTTGGACCAAGCATTAAAATATTACTCTTTTGTAATTCCACATCCAGACTTTTGTCAGCCATAATTCTTTTGTAATGATTATATACAGCAACAGATAATACTTTTTTCGCATCTTCTTGACCAATAACATATTCATCAAGAAAATTTTTAATTTCCATTGGCTTTAATAAATTAATTTCATTATCTGCTGTTTCCAACTCTTCGAACTCATCTTCAATAATTTCTGCACACAAATCTACACATTCATCACAAATATATACATCTGGTCCAGCAATTAATTTTCTTACTTGTTCTTGTGTTTTATTACAAAAAGAACAACGAAGAGATTTTCTTTCATCCATACGGCCTGCCATGCTATTCCCTCTTTCTTTCTACTTTTTAGTGATTTGTAATTACATGATCAATAATTCCATATTTCACTGCTTCTTCTGCGTTCATATAATAATCTCTTTCTGTATCACGTGCAATCACTTCTAAAGGCTGCCCTGTATTCCCACTTAAAATTTCATTTAATTTACGGCGTGTTTCAATAATACGATCAGCAACAATCTTAATATCTGTTGCTTGCCCTTTCGCTCCACCAGATGGTTGATGAATCATAATTTCTGCATTCGGAAGTGCAAAACGTTTTCCTTTTGTTCCACTTGAAAGTAAAAAGGCTCCCATACTTGCAGCCATTCCCATACAAATAGTAGATACATCGCACTTAATAAAATTCATTGTATCATAAATAGCCATTCCTGCCGTAACAGAACCACCTGGACTATTAATGTATAATGAAATATCTTTCTTAGGATCTTCTGCTTCTAAAAATAGTAACTGTGCTACTACAAGACTTGCTGTTGTTTCGTTTACTTCTTCTCCAAGAAAAATAATTCTATCTTTTAACAATCTTGAATAGATGTCGTAGCTTCTTTCCCCACGACTTGTTTGCTCTATGACATAAGGTACTAAACTCATCGATAATCCTCCTATCTTCTCTACTTAAAAGAATTTTGATTGCACATATGATAGAAATAAACAGAGGGATGTCGCCATCTATGCAACATCCCATCCGCTCTATCATTATGACACGCTTTCTTTGCTATAGCGTACAAAAACTAACCTTGTTAAGTTTTCTTATTCTTCTACTGCTGCATCTGTTACAAATGTTACAGCTTTTTGTACAGCAATATCTTTCATCATCTGTTCTTTTTCACTTTCACCAACAAAGCCTTTTAATTGTTCAGCTTCCATTTGGTACATCTGAGCCATTTTTTCAATTTCTTCATCTAACTCAGCTTCTGTAGCTACAATGTTTTCAGCTGCAACAACTGCTTCTAATACAAGTCTTGTTTGGATACGTTTTAAAGCCTGAGGTTTCATCTGTTCTAAGAATGTTTCACGATTTAATCCTGTGAATTGGAAATATTGATCAAGCTGTAATCCTTGATAGCTTAATCTTTGAGCAAATTCGTCTGCCATTTGCTCTTGTTGTGTTGCTAACATAGCATCTGGAATTTCCATTGTTGCATTTTCAACAATTGCTTCTACAACTTTATCTTCTTTTGCAGCTTTTGCTTCTGCCTCTTTTTTCTCTAAAAGTTTTGCCTTAATATCTGATTTGTATGCATCTAATGTATCAAACTCTGAAACATCTTGTGCAAATTCATCGTTGATTTCTGGAAGTTCTTTCTTTGTAATTC
>JADIML010000124.1 GCA_017694765.1 Candidatus Scybalomonas excrementavium | reverse complement strand
CCATAATATAATTTAAAAATATAAAAAGGAAAAATAAATATATTAAGAAGGGAGGTAAAATTTAAAACACAAAAATTATTATATTATAATAGAAATTGAGGTGGAAAAATGATGTAAATTATTTTTGAAAATCTTAAATTTTTGTCACTTTTATATTTTAGTTAATTTTTAGGAGAAGAAGTATGAAAAAAATAAGATCTACAAAATGTTATCAATTATTGTGATCTGCTCTATAATAATAGATGGATTATGCATAAAACAAAGTAAACAAATTTATGCAACTGAGCATAAAAACTATATTGTCATGGCTAAGAACGATGAAATATTTGAAGATTTTATATCTCAACATGAAGATCAAATTGTAGAGGAAAAGACAACAGATATCTTGGAAAAGAATAATATAGCAGTTATTGATATGAATGAAAGAGAATTAAAAAATTCCATTCGACTGTTTAGGGATGAAGATATTATTATAGAAGAAGATGTTGTTGTAACTGCTATGACGAAAGAAGAAAAGGATATAGAGTACAATGATATGTGTGAGTTAATGAAAATGGATTCACAACAAATTCCATGGAATGTGAAAGCAATTCATGCAACTAAACAAGATTTAGAAATGTTTATTGATTCTAATCCTATGATTAATTCTTCCATTAAAATTGGAATTATAGATTCAGGTGTAGAAGTCTTAGGAGAAATAAAAACAGCGGAAAGAATTAATCTTATAGACAGAGAAGGAAGTGCAGTTCCAATGTATGAGGATTTAACTGGACATGGGACAAGTGTTGCAGGAATTATTAATGCAAGAGATGATGACTATGGATTGGTAGGGGTAAATCCTAAAGTAGATTTATTCGATATTAAAGTATTTGATGATGTGAATCAAGCTCCATTAAGTCGAATTATTGAAGGAATAGAATATGCTATGGAAAAAGAAATTAAAGTTCTGAATATGAGTTTTGGAACTAATGTTAGTTCAGAAATTTTACACAGAAAGATTGCAGAAGCTTATGAATTAGGAATGCTATTAGTTGCTTCATCTGGAAATGAAGGAATTGTAGAATATCCAGCAGCATATGATGAGGTTATGGCAGTTGGAGCAACAACAGAAAAAAATAAAGTAGCAAATTTTTCATTAGTAGGAACAGAATCTGAAATAGTTGCTCCAGGAGAAGCTATTATGACAAGTGGATTATTAGGAGGATATGCAGTTGAGAGTGGAACAAGTCTTGCTGCGCCACATGTAGCAGCAGCAGCGACTCTGTTATGGGAAAAAGATCCAACAATGAGTAATGATTTTATTCGACAGCTTTTAAATAAATCAGCTAGAAGATTAGATGATACTAATTCAGGAAATGGTTTGTTAGATGTTGCAAAGGCTTTTGAAATATATGATGAATTCTTACAAGCTTATGAGCCTGGAAAAATAGAATATAAAGAAATTCCAGAAAATAAAGATAACATGATTAGTTTTAATGAGAATTATGTTGTAGGAAGCTGGTATGCTCAACAAAGTGGAGGACATAATGGAACTATTGAATCGACTGGATATCTTACAAGTGAAGTAAAATTATTGAAGAAAGCAGCAAATAATGCAGATGAGGGAAATTATTCTGCTACTAAAAATAAACCAGTTAATTTAGTATTGCATGGTGGGACTGTAGATAAAGCTAGTTTTGATTTACCAAATAAGACTGATAGAACAGGTGACAATTATATTAGCAATATTCGATATTTATATCAGGCAGCACAAGAAATGTATAATACTGGTAAAATATCAGTTAATATTAATCAATATCCAAATGTTTCATCAGAGTTAGAATATAATGGGGTACCAGCAGATGGTAAAAGTAAGACTATCATTAATGATCTATTAGATACTGTAGTATATCCTGGTACAGATGAGTCTTCAAAAGAGAAAAAAGGATTAAAAATATTAGGTTATGCGATTCATTTAGCAGGAGATGTATATGCTCATAGAGCAATTATTTCTAACAATACAAAAGTAATATCTATGTTAGATCCAGCACATTTTGGATGGACAGGAAATTGTGAACTTTCTGAAATAGAGAGTCAGGCATTTTTAGTAACTAGATCCACAAAAAAATGCACGCATTTAAATTGTCTAAAAAAGGGAATAGCAGAAGGAATTATTGAAGGAAAAGATGTTGCAGCATGGATGACAGATCATAATACAATTTATTATGAGGATAACTCTGATTTTATGCCATCAAGATATGAGGGAGCAAAGTGGACTGTAAAGTATTTAATGGCTAGATTTTCAAAAAATCTATCAATTACAGCTTCTCTTTTTAAGCCGAAAGATGAAAACAATAATCAATTTATAGTAGATATTAATGGTTTAAAGAAATTTTATAAAGAAAATAATTGGGATACTACAGATTTAGTTGGAGTTAATTATTTAAGATAATAGTATATTTATATATCATAGTATTATTTATTGAGATATAATAAAAATTAGTAAATAATAGAATAAGTAGCAACAAAGAAAGGAGGAAGTAGTATGAAAAAGAGAAAAAACAAGATGTTCACAATAGCAATATTTATCTTAGCAGTATTTTGCACAGTATATCCAATAAGTGATGTAGTAAAAGCATTTACGGCTGTAACGTTTTCTCCAACGGTAGCCGAAGAAAAAATAACTTTATTTGAACGATATTTGGACTATCAAATTAAGCCACAATATTTGGCAGAAGATGCAAAGGTACAGGTAACTAGTAGCAATACGAAGGTGGCTAAAATCGTTGAGAAAACGATGATTCGACCGGTAAAAAAAGGCAATGCAACGATAACAGTTACGATAAAACAAAATAAGAAAACATATACAAAAAAAATAGCAGTGACAGTTCGTTCTCCTTATATATTTATTAATAATAAGGTAGATAAAGTAAAAGTTGGCGAAAAGTATGAATTCCGGATTAATTTAATGGGTTCTTTTACTTCTGAAAAAGGAATTAAATGGAGCGTATCGAATGAAGAAATTGCGACAATTACGAAATCTGGGAAAACGGCTTTATTAATAGCAAAAAAACCGGGTAAAGTAAAAGTATTAGTAAAGGATACAAAGAAAGGAACAACTTCTGTATGTCACATTACAGTGACAAAAGAGAGGATACCATTTGAATTTCGTAATCCAATCGAAACACTTTGGTGTGATGTAGATTATGAATTGAAAGTGAGAGGAAATCTTTCATCTATTCGGTGGAGTAGTTCTGATGAATCCATAGCAACCGTAACAGAAGATGGCATTATTACTGGAGTGAAACAAGGAACAGTAACAATTTATGCAACCGATACTATAACCGAACATACAATATCACTTACAGTTCAGACAAAGAAGATAGAGGAAACTTCTATTAGTGATATAGAATATGAAGTTGTAGAAAGTGAAGAATATGTATATGTAAAAGGTATTAGAGATAAAACGATAAAGCAATTACGGATTCCAGAGATGATAGAAGGAAAGCCTGTTCGGTATTTAAGAACAGAAGCTCTTTATGATTTAGAGAATTTAGAGATACTTGTTGTTCCAAAAACAATGAGAGAATTAACAGATAGCATTATGGATTTACCAAAGTTAGAATCCATAGTTATATTGAATCGAGACCAACGATTTGGAATGGGGAATTTTGGATTGAAAAATCTGAAAGAATATATTACACCGTATAAAATGGAATGGAGTTTTCCATATTATGGAAGTGTTTCTAATGTATCGACTTTAAAGCAGCTCGTTTTACCAGAAGGAAGTGCAACAAGTCTTGATGAAATTTTTTCAAGATGTAGTAATATGGAAGTTGTTTTGCCGGAGAATTTTACAAAACTAGAATATGGTTTTACAGATTGTCAAAATATCCGAGTTGTGATTCCAAGGAGAGTTACAACAATAGCAGAGTATGCTCAAGTATTTGCAGATTGTACAAATATCACGATAGTGACACCAAGAGGTTCTTATGCTGAAAGTTACGCGAAGAAATATAACCTTACATATGAGAACTATTATGATTAAAAAGTGATAGAGCAGGAGAAATTTCTGCTCTATTTATTTTAGTAAAAAGAAAATATATTTTTCTCACAAAAACATCAAAACTATACGATATAATAAAAAACAATGAGCCAATCACCATATATTTGGCAAGTGTCAAAGTACAATAACGTATAAGATGAGAAAGGAAACAAGTATGATACGAAAGATCAAAGGTTTTACAGGTATTGCAATTATGGCAGCCTGTCTTATGATGACAGCAACTGGATGTAGCTTATCTTCTACAACATCAGAAGGAACAACAAATGTAGCAGAACAAGCAACATTTGATCCAAACTTAGAGAAAGCAACAAGTATGGAATATGTAGTTCCAGAAGAAAAGACAGACATTTATACAGAAGAAACACAACAAAAAGCTGCGGCAGAAATTGAAGAAAAGTTAGCAAGTAAATTGTATACAGTAGAAGCACCTCTTGTATACTATAATCCATTTGGAACTAACACACATTCTGCTAATATTTATTTCTCAACAGAAGAAGCAGTCAGTGCATCTTATACAGTATCTGTAGAAGATGAAACAATTAACGATTTTACAAGAAAGTTAGCAACAGGGGAAGAAAGTGGTGTTACAACAAACCACGCTTACCAATTAATTGGTTTAATTCCAAATGTAGAAAATACAATCACCATTACTCTTTATGATAAAGATGGAAATCAGACAAAAGAAAGTACATTTACAATCCAAGTACCAGATGTACAAAGTGATGCAGATAAGAAACTTGCATTAACAGATGAAAAGACAGAAGAATTAACAGATGGATTATTCTGTGTTGTATATGGAAGAATTGATAATTTAACTTTAAATATTAGTTTATATGATAACGATGGTATTTTAAGAGGAGAGTTACCAGTAGAATCTTATCGTACTGATAGAATCCTAACAATCGATGGTTATTTATATTATAATGTAAGTGAGACAAAAATTGTTAAAGTGGATCGTTTAGGTCAAGTTGTTAAAATTTATGATATTGGTGAATATGAATTCCACCACGATATGGTATATGAAGAATCTCAAAATTCTCTTGTTATTTTAGCTTCTGATACAAGAGAAGAAACGGTAGAAGATATTATTATTTCTCTTAACTTAGAAAGTGGAGAAGTAAAAGAATTACTTGATTTAAAAGATCTTCTTCCAGATGCTTATGAAAAAGCGGTGAAACCAGATAAAAAGTCAAAACTTGATTGGGCACATGTTAATGCACTCCAAGTAATTGATGGAAGTGATGTTATATTAAGTTTCCGTGAATTATCTTCTATTGTAAGTGTAAAAGATATTTTCACAAACCCAGAACTTGAATATATTTTATCCGAAACGTCTGTATGGGAAGGCACTCCTTATGAAGAATATGTATATGATAAAGTAGGTGACTTTACACCACAAGCAGGACAGCATTGCATTACTTATGTGGAAGGAGAGGCTGACGGAGAATATTATATTTATATGTTCAATAATAACTTCACATATTCTGGTACAAGAAAGGATATTGACTGGAGTGGATATACACTTTCACAAGTAGATGTAGAAGAAAGAGAATCTTTCTACTATCGCTATAAAATTAATGAAAATGATAAGACATTTGAACTTGTAAATTCATTTGCTGTACCATACTCTGCATATGTAAGTAGTGTACAACCTGTTGATGAACATTATGTTGTTTGTTCTGGTTCACAAAGATTATTCGGAGAATATGATAGTGAAGGAAAATTAATTCGACAATATCAAAGTCAGTTAGAACAATATATTTATCGTACATTCAAATATACATTTGATGGTATTTGGTTTTCCAAATAGAGAAGCAAATATTTTTGAATCTATTAGAAACTAAAAAGTAAAAGAAAAAGAGGATGACACATGGTTGTAAAAATCAATGTGCTCCTCTTTTTTTGATAAGCAAACTAAGTCTGTAAACGATAAACAGTACTTAGATATGAAGTTTTTTCTAAAAGGTTAGATACTCTGTGGAAAAAGGAAAGGAAATTGTGTATGATAGAGAAGAGTGAAGAGAAAAAATAGAATGGAGTGAGAAGTTTTGAGAAAGAAAGGAACCATATTAGTCGTAGAAGATGAGCAAAGAATTCGAAGAATGTTAGTGGATTATTTGAAAATAAATGAGTATGAAACATTAGAAGCTAAGGATGGAGAAGAGGCATTAGAAGTATTTTATCAAAACAATCATATGATTGATCTTATTTTATTAGATGTCATGCTTCCAAAGGAAAGTGGAACGACTGTTTTAAAGGAAATTAGGAAGCAATCTACAGTTCCTATTATTATGTTGACAGCCAAAGGAGAAGAATACGATCAAATTGAATATTTTAAACAAGGAGCAGATGACTTTCTTGCCAAACCATTTTCTCTTGAGTTATTACTTGGACATGTAGAAGCCATAGCAAAGCGTTGTTTTCAAAATCGTAAAAAACGTGTGGAAATGGGAAATATTGTAATTGATATGGAACAAAGAAAAGTGGTCGTGAAAGAAGAATCGATTGAGCTCACACCAAAGGAATATGATTTATTAGTATATTTGATACAAAATAAAGGAATTGTAATGGAACGGGAAACAATTTTAAATGCTATTTGGGGATTTCAATATGTAGGAGATATTCGAACTGTGGATACTCATATAAAACAGTTACGAGCAAAACTTTCCAGTGATAGTAATTATATTAAGACCGTACATGGGATAGGATATCGTTTTGAGGTGGAACATGATTCGCTCCATTAAAACAAAATTTATCGGAACGGTATTTGCTATTTTATTTCTTATGGTAGGAGTTCAGTTATTTGGTAATTATTTTTTTGCACAGTCTTTTTATATAAGGAAGAAAAGTCAAGTCATTGAACAGGCCTATCATAAGTTAAAGGACTGTGAGGGAAGAAAAAATAAAATGGTAGATGTTATGAAAGAATATGAACGTAGATACAATCTAGAATTTTCTTTAGCTAATCAAGAAAAGGTTTGTATTTACAATAGCAGTCAACAAGATTTTCGTATTTGGAATAATAATTACCGTGTACGTGCTAATTTTAGTTTTAAGAAAAATTTCTATCGCTTTTCCGTAAAACCGGAGCCAGTCGTATTAAAGAAAAAAAATGGAAATGGACGAGTTGTATTATTTGGAATTATCCATGGACAAAAAACAAACTATTATGTGATGATTAAGAGTCAGTTGCAGGCAGTACGTGTCACTATGTATGAGTCTTTTGAATTATTACTTGTATGTAGTAGTGTTTCGTTAATGATTGGTGGTATTATCGCATATTTTTTTGCAAAGAAAATGGCAGTTCCAATCCAAGAAATGGATGAAGTGGCACAGTCTGTATCTCAAGTTAATTTTTCAAAAAGAGTAAAGCAAAGAAAGACGAAGTTTCCCGATGAATTGGATCGATTAGCAGAGAATATTAATAAAATGTCCAATAAAATTGAAGAAAATATTAGACTATTAAAACAGGAAAATGAATACAGGAAACAGATAGAAGAAAGAAGAAAAGCCTTCATTGCGAATGTTTCTCATGAACTAAAAACGCCACTTTCTGTTTTGACTGGATATGCCCAAATGCTACAATTAGCAAAAGAAGGAATTGATAAAGAATATTATTGTACCGTTATTTTAGATGAAACAAAGCAAATGACAGAATTAGTCAATCATCTATTAGATTTAGCCCGTATGGAACAAAATGTTGATCAGGCAGTAATGGCGGAACTTTCTTTTTCAGAACTTGTAAGACAAGAAATAGAAAAGCAAAGTGTTTTAATACAACAAGAACAAATTACATTAGAAGTGGATATTGAAAAAGAATGCTATATACAAGGGAATGACGAGTATTTAAAAATTATTTTTAATAACTATATGTCCAATGCCATTGCTTATAGCACAGGAGAGAAAAGGATTAAGATCCAAGTAAGAAAACAAGAAGATGAAGTTGTTTTATCCGTATACAATACAGGAATTTTAATTCCAGAAGATGTATTATCTAAAATATGGGATAGTTTTTATCAGGTAGAAGAGAGTCATACGAAGGTGGGAGAAGAACGACATGTAGGACTAGGGCTTTATATGGTTCAATTACTCGCTCAAGCACATGGAGGAACATGTAGCGTGCAAAATGAAAAAGATGGGGTAACCTTTTTTCTCTCGATACCAAGTAGTGAAAAAGGTACGAAAATAGAAGAAAGTTAGGAACTTTCTCACAAAAATATCAAATTTAGCTGATAAGATGAAAAGAACAGTAATAAAAGAGTAGAATTGGAGCGAAGGAAAAGGAAAGGTTAAGTGTTATGCTAAAAAGTGCAAAGATTGTAAAAAGAATAGCTGCTATATTTTGTGTAGCTACTCTTTGTGTGGTAGGTGGGATTTATGCAAAAGAAACCAATTTAAAAGATCGCATTTGGCTAAGTAAGTATGTTTCTATTGAGAATGCTATTAAGCAAGAAGGAATTTTTGTAATTAATAATGCAAAAGGAGTTTCTATTTGGAACACAGATTACCAAAATACAGTGACTAATAAAATTCATGCAGCATTAAAGAAAAATAAGTATACAATCAAAAAGCCTTTATTATTAATCAATCCATATGGAACGAATACTTGTAGTGTCAATGTATATTTTGAAGCAGAAGAAGGAGCTACTTTCATGTATCAAGTAGCAACAAAAGGATATGAAATATTTGAACAAACTGTTTACACAGAGAAATCCCAAAGACAATATGAAGCACAACTCATTGGATTAATACCGGGAGAAGAAAATAAACTGACATTAAGACTCATAAAAAATGGAGAGGTTATTGGTCAATCGAAGCATACAATTATGATGCCAGAGGCAGCCTCTACTCTGACGAAACAAATGGAAATCGAAGAAGGAAAAAGTACAAAAGAATTGACAGATGGTCTATATGCAGTCATTGGACATAATAAAAGTTTTGATGCCAATGTGTATCTCTATGATAATCATGGTGTCATAAGAGGGGAAATTCCTGTAAAAAAATATCGAAGTGATCGATTGCTATTTATCGATGGTTATTTGTTTTATAGTTATGATTTTAATAAAATTGCTAAAATGAATCGAAAGGGACAAATTGAAGAAACATATCGCTTTCATAAAGATTATGAATTGCACCATGATTTTATCTATGATGAGAATAATCATAGAATTTTAATGTTAGCGACGAATAAAACAGAAGAAACTCTTGAAGATCTCATTTTAAGTTTAGATTTAAATACGGGAGAGACCAAAGAGTTGATTGATATGAAAACAGTTATGCCAGAGGCTCATGAAGCAGCGATTCAGCCAAGTTATAAGAAAAAACTTGATTGGATTCATATCAATAGCTTACAGCTTACTAAGGAAGGGGATATATTATTAAGTTCTAGAGAAACTTCGAGTATTCTTTGTGTGACCGATATTGATACAAACCCAGCACTTTCTTATATTATCTCTGATTCTTCTATGTGGGAAGGCACTGCGTATGAAGAGAAAGTTCTAGCAAAAGATGGAGATTTTATTGCACAAGCAGGTCAGCATACGATTGCCTATATGCAAGAAGAAAGTGAAAGACTAGAAGATGGACAATATTATCTTTCTATGTTTAATAATAATTTTGGATATTCAGGAAGTCGACCAAAGATAAAATGGACCAATTATGAAGGTGTTGGAAATTATAAAAAAGTAGCAACTGCATCCAAATATTATCGCTATTTGGTAGATACCAATAAGGGGACATTTACCTTAGTAAAAGAATTTGATGTGCCATATTCCCCATATGTAAGTAGTGCTCAAAATTATCAAGAGCACTTTGTGGCTGGTTCAGGTGCTATCGCAAAAGTAGAAGAATTAAATGTGGATGAAGGATATGAGGCAAAAAATGATCAGTCTAATGAGGATTATCGTTCTTGCTTTGGAGAGTATGATGAAAATGGAGTGTTAATTCGCAGATTCAAGTTTTATGATAAGAAGTACCTATACAGAACTTATAAGTATGATTTTTATCAGTTTTATTTTATAAAATAAATGTGGATATACAATACATCTTTGCTTATTTCATAGTGAAGATGTATTTTTCTTTTACAAAGGTTTCAAAATTCTGTCTTTTTTGAATGTACCTTATGAAAAATCTATGTTATACTTAATAGTGTGAAATCAATGATGAAAGAATGAAAGGATGTGACGAAACCATGATAAATGAGAAGCGAGTAAAACAAATGAGTAAACTTGCCGTTTATGAACAAAAAATGGGAAAAGAACCCTTTCGATTACATTCGTATTATCGAAGTGATTATATTCGATTGCAAGGGTTAAAAACTCTTGTTGCCATTACAATTGCTTATGGAATTTGTCTTATGGGATACATGGGATTTCGTTTAGAATATATACTCGATCATTTGATGGAGATTGATTATAAAAAAGTAGGAATGATAATAGTCGTAAGTTATTTGGTATTTTTGCTTGTTTTTTTTGTGCTCTCAAGAATCATAGCAGTTCGAAAATATGCAAAGGCACAAGAACAGTTAAAGACATATTCCAATTTGTTAAAAAAGTTAGAGCAAAGTTATAAGGAAGAAAAAAATCCTTTTGAGGATCAAGAGAAAGAGGGTAGACAATGACATTTTTATTGACTATTAGAGAAAAAATTCGTAATTTTTATCAACAATTTCAGCAAGGGCTAAATCTTATATTTCGATTTATTTTTAGTCTTATTCTCTTCATGGCATTAAACAATATGTTTTCATATTCAGATGTTTTTGGAAAAATGATGATCATAATAGGTTTTGCTTTCATCTGCATGTGGTTGCCATTGGGAGCAGTATTTTTCTTATCTGTAATTTATACGTGTGGACAGTTAGTTGTTACCGTTCCAGAAATTGCTCTTGTATATCTATTATTATTTTTGATTTCCTATTTAATTTATATTCGCTTGGAAATTCGTACATGTTTACCACTCTTATTTGTGCCATGTGCATTTTTCTTTCACATACCATATGTAGTTCCAATTTTAGTCGGAATTTTAATTGGACCAGCAGGAATTATACCAACAGCATTTGGAATTCTTTTATATTATTTTTCGATTCATGTGAACGATACCGTTGCTCTATTAGGAAGTGTTTCTGAGGGAGAGGTGGAAGCGTATCGATATTTGATTGTGCAAATATTTTCTGATAAACAAATGCTACTTATGATGATTGTATTTTCTGTTACCATTGGAGTTGTATGGGCATGTTATCGAATGAGTAGACAAGATGCTTGGAATCAAGCCATTATCATTGGAGGAATTATCGGAATGGTATTATTTTTAGCAGGTGCGTATACACTTGATGTAGAAATCGATATTCTCAATATGATAGTTGGTTTTATTATCGCAGTTGTGATCGGAATGATTGTGCAGTTCTTTAAATGTATTGTAGATTATTCAAGAGTCGAGTATGTACAATTTGAAGATGAGGAATATTATTATTATGTAAAAGCTGTGCCAAAAGTTTCAATGGCACAAGAAGAGAGAAATTTTAAACGAATTAATACAAGAAAACATGTAAAAAATAACGATAAATCAGTTGAGGAAGTGAAAGAGGATTGGAGACCATAATGGCAACATTACAGGAATATTTATATTGGTTATCACTACCCAAATTGCGATGGACCGATGTGTTAGAAATTATCATTATTAGCTTTTTACTCTATCAAATTCTTGGATGGGTAAAGAGTACGAGAGCATGGACATTATTTAAAGGAATTATAGTTATTTTAATGTTTACGATTTTTGCAATGGTTTTTCAATTAAATGCTATTTTATGGATTTTAAGTAATACATTAAATGTGGGAATTATTGCAGTTATTATCGTATTTCAACCAGAACTTAGAAGAGCCTTAGAACAATTAGGGCGCAAAAATATTATAGGAAGCATTATTCCTTTTGATGAGCAAAAAGAAGGAGAGAGATTTTCAGAAAGAACGATTTCTGAAATTATAAAAGCAACAGTAGAGTTATCGAAGACAAAGACAGGTGCTTTAATTGTTATGGAAGAAGAAGTTGCACTTGGAGAATATGAACGTACAGGAATTCCTGTAGATGCTATTGTAAGTAGTCAGCTTTTAGTCAATATTTTTGAACATAATACCCCTTTACATGACGGTGCTGTTTTGATTCGCAAAGATAGAATTGTAGCTGCCACTTGTTATTTGCCATTAACCGATAGTTTAGAGGTAAACAAAGAACTTGGAACAAGACATCGTGCAGCTATAGGAATTAGCGAAGTGTCTGATAGTATTACTATTATTGTGTCTGAGGAGACAGGAAGTGTTTCCATTACAAAAGATGGAAAAATTATCCGAAATGTCGATGGAGATAAAATACGGAAACTATTAGGTAAAAGTGATAGGGATACAAAAGTGAAGAGAAAATGGAGATTTTGGAAGGGCAGGGAGTAAGCATGAAAGATAAAATAATTCATAATCTTGGAACGAAGGTACTGTCCGTTATTTTAGCAATTATTATATGGCTTCTTGTTACTAATATTGATAATCCTTATACAACCAAAACATTTACTGATATTCCAGTTAATGTAATGAATGAAGATGTTCTTCTAAAAAAGAATAAAACATGGGATATTATAGAAGGAAATAAAGTATCTGTAACAATTAAAGCAAAAAGAAATATAATCGATAAAATTGGAAGATCAGATATTAGAGCAAGTGCAGATTTATCAAAGTTATCGATTACAAATGCAGTACCAATTAATGTTACAGTTGATAATTATGATGAGGTAATTAAAGAAAAAAGTTTAGGTAATATTGATACATTGAAAGTAAAATTAGAAAATATTGAACAACAACAGTTCCCTGTTACAATTGAAACAACAGGGGAGGTTCGAAATGGATATGCAGTTGGAAGTAAAATACCGACTCCAAATATTGTAGAAGTTACAGGACCTGAAAGTTTAGTAAGGAGAATTCATGAAGTTCGAGTGAGTGTGAATGTAGAAGGTTTAACGGAAAGTCAGAGTTTTTCCATAGAGCCTTTCTATTATACTGATGATGGGGAAAAAATGGATTCATCAAGATTATCTTGCAATGTGAAACGAGTAGAAGTTGCAATTTCTTTATTACAAACAAAGAAAGTAGATTTGAAAGTGGAAACAACAGGAGAAGTTGCAAAAGGTTATGAATTAGAATCGATACTTTTAGAGCCAAAGAGTATTTTAATAGCAGGAACGAAGAAACAGCTTAAAAATGTATCAGAAATTTTGATAGAAGGGCTTTCTATTGAAGGATTAAAAGAAGATACAGAGGAAAATATCGATATTAATGATTACTTACCAGAAGGAATCAAGTTAGCACAAGATAGTCCAGATGTGCGAGTGAAAATACAAGTAACTCCTCTTGATGTTAGAAACATTACGATTCCAGTAGAAAAATTGACAATTCGCAATCAAGATCAATCATATCGATTAGAATATTTAGAAGATACAATAACCGTATCAATTCGTGGTGAAAAGCAGTATATAGAAAATGTTGTAATAGAAGATATGAAACCAGTTATTGATTTGTCAGAAGCAAAAGAAGGAGAACAAACAGTAAAAGTATATTTACAGGATTTACAGAATGTGTATTATGAAAGTAACCCAGAAATTCGAATTCGACTAACTGATCGAAATATAGAGGGAGTTCCTCAAGAATAGGAGAATATATGGTTTGTAAAACAGTAGAAATTCAAGTTGAGGGTGGTTTGCATTTACGACCAGTAAGTGCATTATGCAATCAAGCATTACAGTATGAATGTAAGATTTCGCTTGTAAAAGGGGATAAAGTTGCCAACGCTAAGAGTTTTCTTAGCGTATTGGCGTGTCAAGTAAAGCAAGGAGATATTGTAGAATTTCAATTTGATGGAAATGATGAAGAAAAGGCAGCAGTAGAGTTAGAGACATTTATAAAAACAGGGCTTAAAGAGTAAGAGTTGACTTTTTAACGAGAATAGTCTAATATTTACCGAGAAAAGAACAATAGCAAGGAGAACACAAGTATGAAGCAGTATATCAATAACTTTCTAAAATATCGCTTCCTGCTTTGGGAGTTGGTTAAGAAAGATATTAAGCTCAAGTATAGAAAGTCTTATCTTGGGATCTTGTGGACATTAATTGAACCATTAATGACAATGGTTGTATTGACCATCGTTTTTGGAACTTTATTTGGAAATCAGGATAAACAGTTTCCAGTTTATGTATTAACAGGAAGATTGATGTATTCTTTTTTTAGTACATCAACAAAGGCATCGATGAAATCAATTCGAAGCAATAGTGCCATGATTAAGAAAGTTTATGTACCAAAATATATTTATCCACTATCAAGTACATTATCAAGTTATCTTACATTTTTAATTTCATTGATTGTGCTTGTAGGAGTTTCTGTTGTATTGAAAGTGGAAGTAACAAAATATACAGTATTAGCAATTATTCCGTTATTTCTCCTTCTAGTTATGAGTTATGGAGTTGGAATGTTACTTGCTACGATATCTGTTTTTTTCCGCGATTTAGAATATTTATGGAATGTCGTTTTAATGCTTATTATGTATACATGTGCTATTTTCTATCCAACGGAGCGATTAGTTCATACCGGATTTGGATGGATTTTAGATATCAATCCACTCTATTCTATTATTGTGAATTTTAGAAATTGTGTCATTTATGGACGTCCATTAGATGAAAAAGCATTAGGACTTTCCGTAGGATTTAGTATTGTAATCGTTGTGATAGGAGTTCTTGCTTTTTATAAAAAACAAGACAAGTTCATTTTAAGTATTTAATAATGGAGGTTTTCTGTGGGAAACGTTGCAGTTGATGTTCAAAATGTGAGCATGAAATTTAATATGAGTGCTCAAAAAGTGGACAACTTAAAAGAATATTTTATTAAATTTGTAAAAAAAGAAATTATGTATAATGAATTCCATGCGTTAAATCATGTAACTTTTCAAGTAAATAAAGGTGATAGGCTAGGAATTTTAGGATTTAATGGAGCTGGAAAAAGTACCTTGTTAAAAGTCATTGCTGGTGTATTAAAACCAACAGAAGGCTCTGTGCAAGTAAAAGGAAGAATTGTTCCTTTGCTTGAATTAGGTGCAGGATTTGCAAGAGAGTATACAGGTGCTGAAAATATTTTTTTATATGGAACAGTACTTGGGTATTCCAAAGAGTTTTTAAGAGAGAAATATGATGAAATTGTAGAATTTTCAGAATTAGGAAAATTCATTGATGTACCAGTTAAAAATTATTCTTCAGGAATGCGTTCAAGACTTGGCTTTGCCATTGCAACGGTTGTAGAACCAGATGTGTTAATTCTTGATGAAGTGCTAGCCGTTGGAGATGCGAAGTTTAAGAAAAAATGTGAGCAAAGAATACAGAGTTTATTTGACAAAGGTGTGACGGTTTTATTTGTTTCACATTCTTTACCACAAGTAAAACGTATTTGTAATAAGGCAATTTTACTCGATCATGGAAAGATTATCGCACAAGGTGATATTGATAAAGTAGCAGCAGTCTACGAAGAGAAAATGAAATAGGTGAAAGGGGAACCAAAGATGAAAAAAGTAATCACATATGGAACATATGATTTACTTCATGTGGGACATATTAATTTATTGAGAAGAGCAAGAGAGTATGGAGATTATTTAATCGTAGTTGTGTCTTCTGATGAATTTAATGCGTTAAAAGGAAAGAAAGCATTTTATTCCTTTGAAGACAGAAAGAAAATTTTAGAATCCATTCGTTATGTAGATGAAGTTCTTCCAGAATATACTTGGGAGCAAAAAATCGATGATGTGGTAAACAATCAAGTTGATGTTTTTGTTATGGGAGATGATTGGAAAGGTAAGTTTGATTTCTTAAAAGAATACTGTGAAGTTGTATATTTACCAAGAACAGATGGAATCTCTACGACACAGATTAAAGAAGAATTAGCTGAGAAAAAAGAACATCAATAAATGGATATAGTGATAAAAGTAGAGAGAGTTGATAAGAAATTATCAGCTCTTTTGCTCTTAAATTAGATATTTTTTGGAAAAGTCTTTACAAAAATGCAAACGTAACGTATCGTTATAAGTAATAGAAAAGAGAAACTGTAAAAGAACAAAGGAGAGAATAACATGATGATAAACAAACGTGTAAAAAAAGCTGTCATTCCAGCAGCAGGACTTGGAACTCGTTTTCTACCAGCTACAAAAGCATTACCAAAAGAAATGTTACCAATTGTTGATATTCCAACGATTCAGTATATTATTGAAGAGGCTGTGCAAAGTGGAATTGAAGAAATACTTGTCATTACCAACTCCAATAAGCATTGTATGGAAAATCATTTTGATAAATCCTATGAGTTAGAAGAACGCCTTATGAACTCTGGAAAGACAAAAGAAGTCAAAATGATTGATGAGATTGCAAACTTGGCAAATATTTACTATGTTCGTCAAAAAGAACCAAAAGGACTTGGACATGCTATTTTATGTGCAAAATCTTTTATTGGAAATGAGCCATTTGCAATTCTTCTAGGAGATGATGTCGTTGTAAATAAAGAAAGTAAACCAGCTTTAAAACAATTAATTGATGCCTATCAAGGAGTAGGAGCTTCTGTTGTTGGGGTACAAACAGTAGCAGAAAACCAAGTTCATAAATACGGTATTGTAGAGCCTGACAAACGTCATAAAACAAAAGATGAACGACTTGTAAAACTATCTGGCATGGTAGAAAAACCAAAGGCGAAGGAAGCACCTAGTAATTATGCAGTACTTGGACGTTATGTTTTAACACCAGAGATTTTCCAGCTTCTTGAAACACAAGAAATAGGTGCAGGTGGAGAAATACAGCTAACAGATGCTATTTGTCGTCTATTAGATACGCAAGCAGTTTATGCGTATGATTTTGAAGGAACTCGTTATGATGTAGGAGATAAATTTGGATTTATTAAAGCGACAATTGATTTTGCTTTAGGAAGAGAAGATTTAAAAGACGATGTAGGAGCATATATTCAGCAAGTAGCACAATCTTGTAAAGCAGCTACTAAAGAAGAAAAAGAAGTATAGTTTTAAAAGAAAAATACGGCAATAAAGAGAGGCTTCAGTAACGTGAAAGCAAAGATTAAGAAACAAATAAAAAAATTTTTGAGAGATAGAATGGTATTTCTTTACCGTATTATGGTAAAAGTATTGCCAGTTTCAAAAGATGTTATTGTATTTGAAAGTAACTTAGGAAGAAATTATACAGGAAATCCAAAGGCAATCTATGAGCGAATGGTAGAGCTTGGACTAGATAAAAAATATAAACTCATTTGGATTTTTTCTCATCCAGGTGAAAAGATAAAGGGAAATGCAAAGCAAATAAAAAGAGTGCGACTTCGTTACTTTTATTATTGTGCCATTGCAAAAGTATGGGTGTTTGACTGTAGGCATCCACGTTATTTAATAAAAAGACCTGAAAATTTATATATCCAAACATGGCATGGAACACCTCTTAAAAAACTAGCTCTTGATATGGATGTTATTGATATGGGTGGAGTAACAGATATTGAACATTATCGAGAAGAATTTCGAAAAAATTCCTCTGTATGGGATTGCTTGATTTCACAAAATAGTTTTTCAACTGAGACATTTCGAAGATGTTTTGATTTTAAGAAAAAAATGTTAGAAATTGGATATCCAAGAAATGATATTCTCTTTCGTGGAAATCATACAGAATACATCAACGAATTAAAGAAGAAATATCAAATTCCAATGGATAAAAAAGTTATCT
>JADIML010000001.1 GCA_017694765.1 Candidatus Scybalomonas excrementavium | reverse complement strand
AGCATTTGTATCAGCAGCATTTTTTGCTGGTATGGCTGGGGTATTGTATAGTCATAATTTAGGATTTGTCCAAGCAAAAGCCTTTGACTATAACAAATCGATTGAAATTCTTGTTATTGTTGTCTTAGGTGGAATGGGAAGTTTAAAAGGCTCAGTAATTTCTGCCATTATTATTACCTTATTGCCAGAAATGCTCCGAGGAATGGATAATTATCGAATGTTAGTGTATGCCGTTGTATTAATTGCAATGATGCTTTTTAATGCTTCAAAACTAAAAGAGTGGTTAAAAGTATGGATGCATCATCACATGCCAAAGAAACAAGTCGAAGGAGGGGAACAATAATGGGAGCATTATTAGAAGTAAAAAATTTAGGAATTTCCTTTGGCGGTCTTCGCGCAGTCGATCGATTCAATATTACAATTCAGCAAAAACAATTATATGGACTAATTGGACCAAATGGAGCAGGTAAAACAACAGTATTTAATTTATTAACTGGTGTGTATGAGCCAACAGATGGTGTCATTTTATTAAATGGACAAAAACTTGTTAATATGAATCCAGCCAAAATTAATCAAGCAGGAATTGCAAGAACCTTTCAAAATATTCGTTTGTTTCAAAATATGACAGTACTTGATAATGTAAAAATAGCTATGCATAATCAATCACATTATCATTTATTAGAAGGTATTTTTAGATTGCCTAACTATTTTAAAGAAGAAGCTAAAATGGATCAAAGAGCATTAGAATTATTAGCTGTTTTTGATTTAGATAAAGAATATAAAACATTAGCAAGTAATTTACCTTATGGAAAACAAAGAAAGTTAGAAATTGCTAGAGCATTAGCAACAAATCCAAAGCTACTGTTATTAGATGAGCCAGCAGCTGGAATGAATCCACAAGAAACCGATGAATTAATGAAAACAATTCGTTTTGTACGCGATCATTTTGGAATTTCCATTTTATTAATTGAACATGATATGAAACTTGTGACTGGAATTTGTGAAGAAATTACGGTGTTAAATTTTGGAACTGAATTAGCCCATGGAACACCAGAAGTGGTGCTAAATGATCCAAGAGTTATTAAGGCATATCTTGGGGAATAGGAGGAAATAACAGATGGCGTTATTAGAAGTAAGAGATTTAGAAGTGCATTATGGAATGATTCAAGCGATAAAAGGGATTAGTTTTGATGTAGAAGAAGGAGAAGTTGTGACACTAATTGGTGCCAATGGAGCAGGTAAGACGACAACTCTTCATACAATTACAGGACTAAAGAAAGCAACATCGGGCTCAATTATGTTGGAAGGACAAAATCTATTAAAGACACCAGCTCATAAAATCGTTTCTCTTGGTATGGCACATATTCCAGAAGGAAGACGTATTTTTCCAACATTAAGTGTATTACAAAATTTAAAGCTCGGTGCTTATACAAGAAGTGATAAAAAAGAAATTGCAGATACCATTGAGAAAATTTATAAGCGATTTCCAAGATTAGAGGAGAGAAAAAACCAGCTTGCAGGGACTTTAAGTGGTGGAGAACAACAGATGTTAGCGATGGGCAGGGCATTGATGTCACAACCTAAAATTATTTTAATGGATGAACCGTCTATGGGACTTTCTCCATTGTATGTTTCAGAAATTTTTGCAATTATTAAAGAAATAAGTAAAAGTGGTACAACGGTTCTTTTAGTAGAACAAAATGCTAAAAAAGCACTTTCTATTGCGGATCGTGCCTATGTATTAGAAACAGGTAAAATCGTTATGGCAGGAGAAGCAAGTAAAATGATGGATGATGAGTCTATCAAAAAAGCATATCTTGGAGAATAATAGGAGGAAAAACATGGGAAATTTTGTAGTTACGATAGCAAGAGGATATGGCAGTGGTGGAAGAACAATTGGACAAATGTTAGCAGAAAGCCTAGGCATAAAATCTTATGATAGAGAAATTATTAAAATGGCATCAGAAGAAAGTGGAATTAATGAGGCGCTTTTTGGAGAAGCAGATGAAAAATTAAAAAATCCACTTATGCGTTATACAAAAGGAATCTATCGTGGACGCATTATTACACCAGATAAAGAAGATTATGTTTCCAGTGAAAATCTCTTTAATTTACAAGCTAATGTTGTAAAAAGATTATCAGAGCAAGAAAGCTGTGTTATCATTGGACGTTGTGCTGATTATATTTTAAAAGATAAGAAAAATGTACTAAGAGTGTATGTTCATGCACCATTAGAAAGCTGTGTGGAAACGTTACTTTCTTTATCAAGCTTAACTCCAAAAGAAGCAGAGAAACAAATTTTAAAAATTGATAAAAATCGTGCATATTATTATAAACACTATACGGGTAGAGATTGGGATAATGCTAGCAACTATGATCTCTGTTTAAATACACAAGATCTTGGTTTTGAAAAATGTGTAGAAATTATCAAAGATGTATTAAAAATTCGTTTTGGTCAATAAAAGGATATTGAAATTATATGAAAAATCCATATATCTTTGCTTGATTTTATAGATCGGATTCAGTATAATAATTTTTGGAAATTTCCATGAAAAGTTTCAGTAATACATGTAGAAAATAACCTATTGTTTTGTGGGAAATATACAATGAACATGATATAGAATCAATAAAAATGATATAGAATCAATAAAAGTAATATAGAAAGTATATGAAAGAGAGGAAAGATATATGGCATATCAATCGGAACAAGCGGAAAAATATTCTTTGCGAATCCAAGTCTATTACAAATTGAGAGATAATATTTTAAATGGGGTTTATGAAGAAGGAACATTGCTTCAAGAAATTAAAATTTCTGAGGAGTTTGGAGTAAGTCGTACTCCAGTGAGAGAAGCATTAAAGCAGTTAGAACTAGAAGGTTTAATTTTATTGATTCCAAATAAGGGTGCAAGAGTTTTAAGTATTAGTACAGAAGATATCAAGGATATTTATGAAATTCGTAGTCTGATTGAAGGTATGGCGGCAAGATTAGCAGCAGAAAAGATTACAGAAGAAGAACTTAGAAAGATGGAAGAGACTCTTGACTTAGAAGAATTTTTCATTATGAAGAACAATGTAGAAGGTACAACAGGAGAAGATAGCAGTTTCCATCAAATTATGTATAGTTCTTGTCATAGCCGTTATTTAGAACACATATTAAAAGATTTCCATCGATATTGTCAAATGGCAAGAAGTAAATCATTGGCTTCTAAGGGACGTTCACCAAAATCTTTAGAAGAACATCGAGCAATTTTTGAAGCATTAAAAGCACATGATGGAGAACGTGCAGCAGAGTGTGCCACAAAGCATGTGTTAAACAGCAAGGAAAATCTTCTAAAATATTTAGAGTAAATTTCAGGTAGAGAACGATTATAATTTTTATGCAAATAATGGATACTCTATCTATAACATAAATGAAGAGAATGCATATGCTAAGAAAAAGAGAAAGAATCATTTATGAACAGTCAAAAAGTTGATAATCAATTAAATCTAGCACTGGATTCCACCGTACAAGAGAGAGAAAAAACAATCGATCTCAATGTGGGATTCGACGAAGCGAGTGGATTATGGGAGCTGATTTTAAAATATTCTGGCGATCTATCAATTTTAGAAGAGACATATTTGGCGAGTGTAACATATTTATTGAATGGGTATGCAATTATAAGAATACAAGAAGAGTATATTGATGAATTAGTACAATATCCTCAAATTGAATTTATTGAGAAGCCAAGAGGCATCTATTGGGGACAAGGGCAAGAACTTGTAGATACTTGTATTTATCAAGTAAAACGTCCACCATATACTTTAACAGGAAAAGGCATTTTAATTGCAGTGATTGATTCAGGCATTGATTATGCACATCCAGAATTTTTGAATCCAGAAGGAACAACAAGGATTGAAGTTATTTGGGATCAAACAATAGAAGGAAATCCACCTGTTGGATATCAGAGAGGAACTCTCTATACAAAAGAACAAATAGATGAAGCATTGCAACAAGGGAATGATCGATTGTCGGTCGTTCCCTCTGTTGATTTATCAGGGCATGGAACTCATGTGGCAGGAATTTGTGCAGGAAATAGTGGGGTTGCACCAGAATCTCAAATAGTAATTGTCAAACTAGGAACTCCATCGAAACGTTCTTTTCCTAGAACAACAGAACTTATGGAGGCAGTTAATTTTGTGACACAATTTGCATTAGAAAGAAGGATGCCAATTGCGATTAATTTAAGTTTTGGTAATAATTATGGAGGACATGATGGAAGCAGTTTACTAGAAACATATCTAAATGATATTGCATCAATTGGGAGAATGGTTATTTCTTGTGGTTCTGGCAATGAAGGAAGTACTGGGAGACATTACGGTGGACAATTATTAGAAGGAGAAAATGCTACGATACAGCTTTCCATTTCAGAATACGAATCGTCTATGAATCTTCAGATTTGGAAGTCCTATGCAGATCAATTTCGTGTGTATGTATCTAGCCCATCTAATGTTAGAGTTGGTCCAATTAATCAAGTATTAGGAACGCAGAGATTTCGACTTGGGACAACGAATCTATTACTGTATTTTGGAGAACCCGCTCCTTATAATCGCGATCAAGAAATTTATATTGAATGGATTCCAGAAGGAGACTACATTGATGAAGGAATTTGGACGATTGAATTAGAAGCAGAGCGGATTGTGACAGGACAATATGATATGTGGTTACCAGTTGCAGAAGCGACAGGGACGAGGAGTCGATTTTTATTTACCAATGAAGAGAGAACACTCACAATTCCATCTACTGCCGAAAAAGTAATTACAGTAGGAGCTTATAACTCAGAATTAGATGCGCTAGCGCCGTTTAGTGGAAGAGGTTATACGAGAAGAAATCAAATAAAACCAGATATTAGTGCGCCGGGAGTTAATATTTTATCAGCAAGTCCAGGTGGTGGATATAGTGTAAGAAGTGGGACTTCTATGGCGACTCCATTTGTGACTGGTGCTAGTGCTTTATTAATGGAGTATGGGATTATCAATGGAAATGATCCTTATTTGTATGGCGAAAAAGTGAAAGCATACTTATTAAGAGGTGCAAGAGAGTTACCAGTTTTAGAATCTTATCCAAATCAGATTTTAGGATATGGTGTCTTATGTTTAAGGGATTCTATTCCATAATGTCTTTTGGAAAAAGGGATAGAAAAGGAAGAAAAAATATGCTATGATGATAACCACGAGTAAGAAAAAGTGAATGGATTGATACAAAAAGGAAAGTGGTGAAATACATGGCAACAAGTAAGACAAAGAAACCCACAAAAAAGGGAACAACATCTTCTGGAACAAAAACAAGAAGTACAAATTCTAGATCTAGAATCCAAAATACAAAGAAAAATCAAAATAATAAGAAAAAAACGAGAGTAATTGAAACACCAAATAAATGGAAAAGACAAAAGCAAAAAAAGAGATTACAAGTAGCAGCCATTTTATGTAGTATTTTAGTTGTAATTGGAACGGTTTTCCAATTTTTGGAATACCGAAAGGAAGTAGCATATCGAAAAGAAGGAATTGAATTTTTTCAAGAACAACAATATAAAAAGGCGCAAAAACAGTTTGAACAAGGATTAAAACATAGAAATATTTTTGGAATCAGTATTACAAAAGATATTCGTTATTATTTAGCGGAATCCTATTTCTTAGATGGTGCATACGAAAAGGCATTAAATGTTTATCAAGAAATTAGTCGAAGTGAAAAAAACTCTGGATATGTAAGCTGTTATATTGGAGCTTGCTATGCAAAACTTGGTGATGAAAAAAAGGCAAAAGAGCAATTTGAAGAGAGCATTGAACTTGGAAATGAAGAAGGATATCATTATTTGAGTAAAATGTACTATGATTTGGAACAATATGAAAAGGCAATTGAGTATGAAAGGAAGTTTATGGAACTTCGAGAGCCTGATGGAGCAGCTTATATGCTGTTAGCAAAATGTTATAGTAGCGCAGGAAAATTTGAAAAAGCAATCAAAGCTGTAGAAGCAGGGATTGCCTTAGATGATGATAAAAAGCAAGAATTATTATTTGAAGAAGTTGTCATCTATGAGAAAAAGTTAGATTTTGAATCTGCTTATGAGAAATGTTTAAAATATGTTACCTCTTATCCAGAGGATACCATTGCAAAACAAGAATTGGAATTTTTGGAGACAAGATAATGACACAATTATATGAAATGGAACAAGAACAAGAAAACGTAATTTTAGTCAGCGTAAATGTGAAAGAACATGTAGAAGCAGAAGAATCATTGGATGAACTTGAAGAATTAGTGTCAACAGCTGGTGCTAATACAGTAGGAAGAGTGATTCAAAATCTAGAGCATGTAAATCAAGCCACATACGTAGGAAAGGGAAAATTAGAAGAGATACGTATGATGATTGATGCACTAGGAGCGACAGGTATTGTTTGTGATGATGAACTTTCACCAGCACAGATTAAGAATTTAGAAGATGCCCTGGATACTAAAATTATGGATCGTACTTTAATTATTTTAGATATTTTTGCTGCAAGAGCAAGAACAAGAGAAGGAAAGATTCAAGTAGAGCTTGCACAATTAAAATATCGTTCTTCTCGTCTGATTGGGCTTAGAAGCTCCTTATCTAGATTAGGAGGAGGAATTGGAACAAGGGGTCCTGGAGAGAAGAAGTTAGAAATCGATAGACGTTTAATTCGTGATCGAATTTCGCAACTTTCTAGAGAACTTGCTGAAGTGAAGAAAAATAGAGAAGTTCAAAGACAATTAAGAAGTAAGCAACAAACACCTGTCATTTGTATTGCTGGATATACCAATGCTGGAAAATCAACGTTATTAAATCGCCTTACAAAAGCAGGAGTTTTAGAAGAAGATAAATTGTTTGCTACTCTAGATCCTACAACGAGAAATTTAAAGTTACCAAAAGGTCAAGAAATTCTATTAACCGATACAGTTGGTTTTATTCGAAAATTACCACATCATTTAGTAGAGGCATTTCGTTCTACATTAGAAGAAGCAAAATACAGTGATCTCATTTTACATGTAGTGGATTGTTCCAATCCTCAAATGGATAAACAAATGGCAGCCGTATATGATACGTTCCATCAATTGAAGATTGAAGATAAAACAGTAATAACAGTCTTTAATAAAGTTGATCGTATTGATAAAGAAATGCTATTAAAAGATCCAAAAGCAGATCATGTGATTCGTATTTCAGCAAAAGAAGAGATAGGACTTACGGAACTTTTAGAGCTTATAGAAGAAGTTTTGATGCAACGACAAGTTTATATTGAAAAAGTATATGCTTATGCAGATGCTTCTATGATACAACTGATTCGCAAATATGGTCAGCTTTTAGAAGAAGAATATCGAGGAGATGGCATTTTTGTTCGGGGCTATGTACCAAAGGAAATGGAAAATCAAGTGTAGGTAGGCAATGAATAAAAGTATATAGTGAATGTAAGAGGTATGGAATATTTTATAAGATATTTCATACCTCTTTTGTGATCTACAAAACTGTTTTTGGAAGATAAAAATGTGTAAAGTTTCTGTCATTTTGATAGATAAAAACGAGAACATTGCCCTAATTTTTAAAGAAATATTTTTATAAAATATAAAAAATTGGACACAAAGTTTTCATAAAATTTACAAAAAGTTTACACAAATTTTTTGTAGATTGTTCTTATAGAAAGAATTTCTAAAACTATAAGAAAGGAGAAAAAATGTGGAAACAATGCGCCATGAATTAAAGCATCTCATTCATATGGGAGATTATTTGGCAATCAGAAGTCGATTAAGACACATTATGAAACAAGATGCTCATGTGGATCAGACAGGACATTACTTTATTCGCAGTCTGTATTTTGATAATTATGAGGATAAAGCATTGAAAGAAAAACTGAATGGATATTGTGAGCGAGAAAAATATCGGTTACGATACTATAATTATGATGAAAGATATGTAAATCTTGAGAAAAAGAGTAAGAAAAATCAATTAGGTAAAAAAGATAGTGTAACTCTTACAAAGGAACAATGTCAAAAGTTATTAGATGGCGATTGGGACTTTATGAGGAGTAGTAGTAATCCAGTTCTTATAGAATTTTATAGCAAATTATATAGTCAACAACTAAGACCAAGGACAATTGTAGATTATATAAGAGAACCTTATGTCTATGAAGCTGGAAATGTTCGAGTTACGTTTGATAGTCAAATAAGAACTGGACTTTATAACAAAGATTTCTTTTCTCATGCTGTACCGACTATGCCGGCATTAGAAACAGGCTATTTTATCATGGAAGTAAAGTATGATAATTATTTACCAGAAGTGATTGCAGCAGCTATACAAACGGGACAACGTCAAAGCAGTGCATTTTCCAAATATGCAGCTTGCAGACAGTATGAATAAAAGATATAAAATAGAGTAGGAGTAAATTATGTCATTTCAAGATATTTTTAAATCAAGTTTTTATGATAACATTACATCATTTTCGCTATTAGATACAATCATCGCATTGTTATTAGCTCTTGTAGTTGGAATCTTCATTTATATGGTATATCGGAAAAATTTTCAAGGGGTTATGTTTTCTGAAAGTTTTGGGATTTCTCTAGTAGCCATGTGTATGATTACAACATTAGTAATTTTAGCAGTAACATCAAACGTTGTATTATCACTTGGTATGGTAGGGGCATTATCTATCGTGCGTTTCCGTACGGCAATTAAAGATCCAATGGATATTTGTTATCTTTTTTGGGCTTTAGGAGCAGGAATTGTAATTGGAGCAGGAATGATACCTCTTGCAGTTATCGGTAGCCTTATGATTGGAGGCTTATTATTTATTCTTGTGAATAAAAAACATAATGACAATCCATATATTTTAATTGTAAATTGTCAAAATGATACAGTAGAAAATCGTGTATATCAAGAATTGGGAAATTATGTAAAACATCATGTTGTGAAATCAAAGACTGTTTCAAAAGCAGGAATAGAAATGACGGTGGAAATAAGATTACAAGATATGACAACGGAATTTGTAAATCGTATCGCTAATGTAGAAGGAGTATCCAATGCAGTTCTTGTAAGTTATAATGGAAATTATATGTCATAGAAAAGTGGGTGACAGGATGAAACAGAAAACTTTAGTAAGGATGACCACAGTTCTTATGGTAATAGCAGTTGTGTTTTCCTGTATATTGATAGTAGGAAGTGGGGGCAGCAGTGTGCGTCCTATTGAAAAAGAATATGCTACTACACTCTTTCAAAAAAATCAGATTATGGAAGTAAATATTGTGATTGATGAAGATGATTGGCAAGATATGCTAGATAATGCAAGGGATGAGACATATATTCCATGCGATGTAGAAGTAAATGGTACTACTTACAAAAATGTCGCAATTCGTCCAAAAGGTAATACAAGTCTAACTCAAGTAACAAATGATCGTTATAGTTTTAAAATTCAATTTGATGAGTATCAAGATGGACAGACTTGCGATGGACTTGATCAACTTATTTTAAACAATAACTTTAGTGATGCAACTTATATGAAAGAATATTTGGCATATGATATGTTTCAGTATATGGGAGTTGTAACACCTCTTTATAGTTATGCCAACGTAAAAGTAAATGGAGAAACCTATGGTCTTTATTTAGCATTAGAAGGAGTAAAAGAATCTTTTGCAGAAAGAAATTACGGCACATCTCATGGAGAGTTATATAAGCCAGAAAGTACACAAGCAGGTGGAGGTGATGGCAAGGGGAATCTAGATAATAGCAAATTCCCAAATGAAAAAAGTGATACAACCAAAATGCCATCTCCACCGGATAAAGAAGGAGAATTTCAAGAAAATCAAAAAGTTCCAATGCAACAAGGAAAACAAGGTGGTGGAATGGAAAATTCTTCTGGGACGGATCTTGTCTATACAGATGATGATATAGATAGTTATAGTGATGTATTTGATAGTGCCGTGTTTGATGTTACAACAGAAGCACAAAAACGTTTCATTTCAGCATTAAAAGGAATTCAGACAGGTGAAAACCTATCAGATTATATGGATGTGGAAGCAACTTTAAAATACTTTGCAGTAAATACTTTTCTTGTTAATTATGATAGTTATACAGGAAATCTAAAGCATAATTATTATGTATATGAAAAAGATGGAATTTTAACAATGCTTCCATGGGATTTAAACTTAGCATTTGCAGGATATCAAAGTAATCATGCAACAAGTGCAGTCAATGATCCAATTGATACACCAGTATCAGGAACAACGTTAGAAGAGCGCCCAATGATTGGACAGTTATTAAACAATGAAACTTATATGGAACAATATCATAACTATATCGATCAGCTCGTGACAGGATATATAGAAAGTGGTCGTTATGAAGCAGTGATTACGCAATTAAAAGAGCTAATTAGTGAGTATGTAAAAAATGATCCAACTGCTTTTTACACATATGATGAGTATGTGGAGGCTGTTGAAAATTTAGAAAGTTTTATTGAGCTTCGTGGAGAAAGTGTAAGAGGTCAATTAGGTGGAACGATTCCATCAACTGACGATGAGCAAAAAGAAAATCCAGATAGCCTTATTGATGCCAGTGATATTTCCATTACTGCTATGGGAACAATGGGTGCCGGAAGAAGCCATGATAAAGTAACAAATAGTAGCAATGAAAATGTAAAAGAAGAAAAGCAAACAGAAACAGGAAATGAGAACTTTCAAGGAGAAGCACCGGCAGGAGTAGGAAGTGAGAACTTTCAAGGAGAGCCACCAGTAGGACCAGGAGGTGAGAATTTTCAAGGAGAAGCACCGGCAGGAGTAGGAAGTGAGAATTTTCAAGGAGAGCCACCAGCAGGAGTAGGAAGTGAGAATTTTCAAGGAGAGTTACCAACAGGAATAGGAGATGAACAATCTCAAGGAGAGTCATCAAATGAAGCAGAAAGTGAGCAGATTTTGAATAGAGATATGCATGAAAAAAGAAATATAGGTAGTTTTCAGAACGTGGATCATACGAAGAAAGTGGTAGTCATTTCTTTTTCCAGTATATTAGGTGTAGTATTTGTATATTTCATTATTTGGAAATGGCCAAGAAGGAAATATCATACTTAAATCCAATAGAAAATAAGTTTATCGAATTATTTTGTATAGAAAAAGTTAGAAGGGATTAGGCATTTTTGTCTAATCTCTTTTTCTTTTTATCAAATAGGCAATTTCTTTTAGTGAGCCATTTTTATGATATAAAAGTACGCAATATATGAAAAATATACAAGGTATATGTTGTTCATTTCTATAAGAGAATGATAAGAGAAAAAGAATAGGGCTTTCCAAGTTATGAATGAAATGTTAAAATAGACGAAATAGAAGTAAGATGTTATGATAGACACTATAGATAAAAGATGAAGGAGATTCTAATGTGGGTTGTTGAGAAAGTGATCAATAATAATGTAATAGGAGTCGTAGATGAAAAAGGAACGGAAGCCATACTAACTGGAAAGGGAATTGGATTCCAAAAGAAAAAAGGAGAAAAGATCGAAGAAGAAAAGATCGAACGTATTTTTTTACCAAATGAGGAAAGAAAATCCGATCGGTTTGAACAAATATCAAAAGATACACCAGGAGAGTATATTATGATTGTAACAGAGTGTATCGAACATGCAAAGAAAGTGCTAGGGAAAGAGTTAAGCGCTAATTTATATATTACGCTGATGGAACATTTAACTCTTGTGGTACAAAGAGCAGAACAAGGAGTTTTTTTGAAAAATCCTATGGTATTTGATATGAAACATTTTTATCCTCAAGAGTTTGAAGTAGCAGAATATACAAGAGAGCAAATGAATCGTATTTTAAATTTAGAACTTCCAATTGATGAAACCGGTTTTTTAACGATGCATTTCTTAAATGCTGAAAATACAACGAATAATCGTGATATGATAATGGATATTGCTCAGTTTTTACAAGATATTTTAGGAATCATTGAAGCAGAATTAGATATGGTGTTAGATACAAGCACTTATGAATATGCAAGATTTATTACGCATTTAAAATATTTAGCACAAAAGATATTAGAAGGTACACAAGAAGTAGTCGATGATGATAATGAATTTTATGTATCAGTACAGGCAAAGCATAAAGAAGCCTTTGCGTGTGTGAAAAAGATAGTAGAATATGTGAAAGAAAAGTATGAAGTATCTTTATCGGAAGAAGAGAAAATGTACTTAACAGTTTATAT
>JADIML010000123.1 GCA_017694765.1 Candidatus Scybalomonas excrementavium | reverse complement strand
GTACTAGAGTCATTGGATTTGGTGTGGAAAATTATTTTGAATTTGTAGATACTAACGATGATGAGGAATCCTATTATTATGAGGAAGGGGAAATACATATTGTATCCCATTTTGAGCCTATGCCTCAAAGGTTATTGGAATATGTTCAGAAACAATATAATTATAAAATGAGATACTCTAAAACAATAAGTGATAGCTATATGGCAAACGGATGTGATCATTGTGATGCTCTACAAGGTGATTTCTTTTTATTTGGTGAGGTAGGAAGTCCTTTCTGGGTCGATAGTAAAGAAGTTGCCTCTCAACTTAAACTTTATAGAATTCCATTAAAATATGATTTAGTTTTGGACTTTATGGAAGTAGGTTGGGGCTCGGAAGATTGGCTTATAAAGAAATATGGAAAAATAACAGAAATTAATTTGTAAAAGGTAAAAGATAACGATATTTTATAAGGGGAAAAGGAAAGGTGGAAAATAGGTGTCAAACCACCAGTTGATATACTGGTGGTTGATGACTAGAAGATGGGATTTTAGAGAAATTGACTATATAATGGCAGTTTGATATAATATCAATATTCGTTTAATAAAGATTTATATTTTTACAAAGTAAAAAAATTAAGTGAAAAGAAACCATAAGAACAGTAGATAAAGTAATTATGAGAGGTATAAAATGTTAACTCATGAAAAGTTATTAAAGCCGGTAGTAGAGACAAAGTATCTAAATGTAGAAAACACAGCGAGATACCGTTCTATTATTCGGCTTTTTTATTTGAAATATGAACGATTAAAGTATTGGTTGTACCAAGAAGATGTTTATGAAGAATTAAAAGAAGATCCTTATTTTGCAGAGTATACGATGGAACAGTGCCAGCAGGATTTAGCGGCATTAGTGGAATGGAAAAATCTTCTTACCATTCAAGATACGAGAAAAGTTACAACAATTGAAGAATTTAAAAGTAAAAAATTTAGATATCAATTATCGGAATATACAGTTGAAATTGAACGCATGGTTATTCGTTTGGAAAACTTATTTATTGAAGGAGCCTCCTTGGAACCAGCGTTGCTAGAACGAATTCGAATGAATATTGGGAAAATTCCAGAGATAGGACAAAAAGATCAAGAGCAAATTTATAGCTGGTGGAATGATCTAAATAATGATTTTGTTCGTTTAAATCAAAATTATCAGGACTATATGAGAGAATTGAACAGTGTAAAAGCGGAAGAATTGATGAGAACAAAGGAGTTTTTGATTTTCAAGGATCGGTTGATGGATTATCTTAGAACTTTTGTAAAAAGTCTTCAGATGAATGTTACGATAATTGAAGATTATTTAAAAAATTTAAAAGAAGAATATATGGAAAGCATTCTTAGGCAGATTATGGATTATGAGTTATCCATTCCTCATATTAAAACAGAAGTTGACGAAGAGAAAGTGAAAGAAAAGATTTTAGGTCGTTGGAAAAGTATGAAGGAATGGTTTTTAGGAGAAGCGGGAAAAGAATCGGAAGCACTTTTAGTATTTGACACCACAAATGAAATTATTCGAAAAATAACACGATATGCTACGAGAATTAGTGAGCAAAATAACAATGGAGCCAATCGAAGAGAAGAGTATTATAAAATCGCTCAGATGTTTTCAAAATGCGCAACTATAGAGGAGGCACACCGATTTTCAGCCTATGTATTTGGAGTGGAAGCCCCATTACATTTAAAAGGGAATTTTATGCGGGATACGGATAGTATTTATAGCAGTGTCTATGAGGAAGACCCTTATCTTGTAGAAGTATTGCCGAGAATTCGAACTTATAGAGAAAAGGCAAAACGAAGCGGAATTGTCGATCGAACTGAGGAAAAAGAGAGGATGCGACAAGAGACGATTAAACGATTGGAAGAAGAAAGGAAGCTATTTGATAGTTATATTGTTGACAACACATTACAATTTGATAAGTTGCCAATCTTAGAGCCACAGGTAAGAGATATTTTTCTTATGTGGTTATCAAAGGCGTTAGAGCGAAAAGATTTTCATGGGAAAACCGAAGATGGGCGCGAATATTATATTGAAAATGGAAAAGAAAAAGAGAGATGTGTTGTAAAATGTACGGATGGTTATTTTACAATGCCAGCCTATAAAATAGTTTTTAAAGAGTAGGAATTTTAGTATGAATGTATTAGAAATATTATTGAGCAGGCGATGGATTTTAAAATCAAAAGATCGGGAACTTTATTATCAAGTAAAAGATGAAGTAAGTAAGGTGAAAAAGTTCATCAACGAGAAATTAGGATATCAATTGATTGTGAATCCTTATCTTATTAAGTTAGAAAAAACACCAGCGGTATCAGAAAATTGGATGGGCATTTCGGAGTTTCAACATAAAATAGAATATGTCTTTTTATGTATGATTCTTATGTTTTTAGAAGATAAAGAGGCGGAGGAACAATTTGTTTTATCTGAGTTAACAGAATATATTCAGAGTCAATATAAAGAAGAAAGCATCGATTGGACGTTATATCAATATCGAAGACATCTTATTAAAGTAATTAAATTTTGTGAAACTTGTGGAATGATAGTAGTCAATGATGGGAATGAAGAAAGTTTTGCAAAAAATGATACAAATGAAGTTTTATATGAAAACACAGGTGTTTCAAGATACTTTATGAAAAATTTCACACAGGATATTATGGGATATGAAAGTCCAAAAGATTTTGAGAAAGAAGAATGGCTTGATATGAATGAAGATCGTGGAATTATAAGGAGACATCGTGTATATCGGAGTCTTTTAATGTCTCCAGCTCTTTATAAAACAGAAGAGAATGAAGAGGACTTTCTTTATATTCGAAATTATCGAAATACCATTGGTGGAGATTTTTCTGACCTTTTTGACTGTGAATTGCAAATCCATAAAACGAGTGCATTTTTAGTATTAGGTCCAGAATCTAGGCTTGGAAGAAGTTTTCCAGAAGGGAATACTCTTTCTGATATTGTGCTTTTATGCAATGGAATTTTTCGAGAAGAAATTCAAAAACAGAAAATATCAGTGGCGGTGGACGAAAGTGTTATTTTATCCAAACAGCAGTTTCAAGAGATGATAGAACGGTGTAAAAGTGAGTATGGAAAAGGATTTGCAAAGACTTATCGAGACATGTCAAATATGGAGTTTTATCATACAGTGAAAGATTATATGAAAGAAATGGAATTTATAGAAGAGCGAATGGATTCCATTTGTATTCGAAGTATCATGGGGAAAGTGATAGGAAACTATCCAAAAGATTTTGTAATAGGAGCAAAGGAAGATGAATAGTAAGTGGAGAGCAAATAGAATAGGATTAGTTGATTTCTGGTATTATGATGAGGAAGAATTTCAATTTTTAGATGGAAGAATGCTTTTAAGAGGTTCTAATGGTTCTGGAAAATCCGTCACAATGCAAAGTTTTATTCCTGTTATTTTAGATGGAAATATGCGTCCAAATCGATTAGATCCCTTTGGTTCTACAGCTCGTAAAATGGAAAATTATTTATTAGAAGAAGACGATGGCAGAGATGAGAGAACGGGCTATTTATATATGGAGTTTAAGCGTGAAGATACGGATACCTATATGACAATTGGGATTGGGATGCGAGCAAGACGCAATAAAAAAATGGACGTCTGGTATTTTGGTATTACTGATGGAAGAAGAATTGGTAGAGACTTCTTTTTATATAAAGATGTTCAAAATAAAATCGCTTATACGAAGACAGAATTAAGAAATCGAATTGGTGATGGTGGTCAAGTGTTGGATTCACAAAGAGAATATATGGAATATGTGAATCGATTACTCTTTGGATTTGAAACATTGGATGAATATAAAGAAATGCTTGATTTACTGATTCAGCTTAGAACACCAAAACTTTCAAAAGATTTTAAACCAACAAAAATCAATGATATTTTGACAAGTTCTTTGCAAACGTTATCAGAAGATGATCTTAGACCAATATCGGAAGCCATTGAAAATATGGATTCCTTAAAAGTAAATTTAGATACCTTAAAAGAAAGTATAAAAGCGGGAAAACAGATTCAAAAAGTATATGATCAATATAATAAAATCGTATTATATGATAAGGCTAATTCTTATGAAATAGCTTTAAAGGAATATGATGACTGCCATAAAACAGCATTAAAATTAGAAGAAACAAAGTTAGATTGTGAAGAAAAATTAAAGAAAGAACAACAATGTTATGATGCGATTGTACAAGAAGAAGATGTTTTAACGAAAGAGAGAAATTCCTTAAATCAAAGTGAGGCAACCCAGTTAAAAGAGCAGGAAGAATCTTATAGAAAAGAACTTCATGAGTGGGAAAAACAAAAAGAGGAAAAAGAGAAACAGTATAATGAGAAAAAAGAAAGGAGAATAGAGTTAGAGAATAAAGTAAAAGAGCAAGAAGAGAAAAATGACATTTATAGAGATGAAATTCAAGAAAAATTAGAGGAGATGGAAGAATATATCGAAGATATTCCATTTGATGAATTTGAGTTTTTTAAACAGGAATTGTTAGGAAATCTAGATCAGTCTTATGACTTTGAATCCCATAAAAAGTTACTTCAAACTTATCAAAAAAATGTGGAAGATGGAGTGGAGATTTTAGAGAAGGAGAAAAAATATCAAGAACAGTATAGCGATTCCTTACAAAAATATGATGAAATTCAAAAAGAAAGAGATGATATCGAAAGAACATTAAAGCAGTATGAAATTCTTCTCCATGAAACAAAAGCGGAATTTATCGAAAATTTATATCGATGGGAAAGAGGAAATCAACAGTTAAAAATACCACAAGATTCCATACAGGAAATAACAAGAATTGTAGAAGCATGGCAACAGGGGGATGCATATTCTACTTTAGAAACTATTATAAGAAAATATTTGCATGAAAAGGAAGATATTCTTAGAGATGAATTAAGAGAGATTCAAGCAGAGGAGAAAGAAATGGTATCTTCTCTTCGTAAGAAAAAAGAGGAACTGACGAAATGGGAAAATGCAAAAGATCCAGAACCTGAGAGAAAAAAAGAGGTAGAAGAAAATCGAAAACGGCTAAAAGAAAAAGGAATTCCCTATACTCCATTTTATAAAGTGATTGAGTTTTCTGATTCTCTTAACGAAGAACAGGCATCTCGGTTAGAAGAGGCACTTCTTCGAATGGGTATTTTAGATGCTTTAATTGTTCCACTTGAGTATCGAGAGCAAGTTTTAGCACTGGAAGATGGCGTCTGTGATACTTATTTTTTCCATGACGTGAATTCTGTGAAAGAAAATTTGTTAAATGCACTTGATGTAGCCCAAGAAGAAGATATTCTTCTTTCACAAACTATTTTAAATATCCTTCGAGGAATTGGTTATCAAAATGAGATAGGGGAAAGTCATACTTGGATCGATGAAAAGGGAAATTATCGTATTGGAGTATTAGAAGGAACGATTACAAAGCAATATGACGCAAAATATATTGGTGTTCAGGCAAGAGAGAGATATCGCAAGCAGCAAATTGAACATTTAAAGGTAGAATGTGATGAACTTCAAAAAGCTGTGGAGGAGATACAAGAAAAAGTACGGCAAAAAGAGGATGAATTTTCTCTATTGAAACAAGAATACAATGAATTTCCATCAGGAGAAGATATAAAAACAGCGGTAGATGATTACAAGGAAAAAGAGCGAGACTATAATCGAATCGGACAAGAAATTGAAAAGAGTCGCATTTTATTGGAACAACAAAGACAGGAACTAGAAAGAGTTCGGGTAGAAGTTCAATCTATTTGCAGTAAAACTGATCTATCAGTACAACTTGTAGTATTTGAAGCAGCAAGAAAGGATTTAAGAGAATATAGTGAACTGTTAGGACAAGTGCAGATTGTCTATAACAATTATAGAAATGGATTGGATAACCAGAAATCACAAAGAGAATATTTAGAAGAAGTACATATAGATATTGACGATATTTTATCGGAGATTAATCGAAGTAATCGGAAACTATCAGGAATCAAGCAAATGATTGAATCCATTCAAAAACAGTTAGCATTGACGGATTATAAAATGATCGAAGAGAGATTAGATTTCTGTATAAAACGTCTTGCTACAATTCCAAAAGAGAGAGAAAATTGCGTTAAAAATAGTACGGAGTTGGAAGAAAGAATAAAAAATTTAGAAGAAA
>JADIML010000122.1 GCA_017694765.1 Candidatus Scybalomonas excrementavium | reverse complement strand
ACATTTACGTGAAATTTTAATGCGTCATCGTGGCATGAAAAAAGCAGAAGCAAATAAAGAAGCCATTGAAGCACTCAAAAAGGTAGGAATTCCTTCTCCTGAAAGTCGTTTAAAACAATATCCTCATGAATTTTCAGGTGGTATGCGACAAAGGGTACTCATTGCGATGGCATTATGCTGTAATCCCAAATTATTAATTGCCGATGAACCAACAACAGCTCTTGATGTAACCATTCAAGCGCAGATTCTCGAACTACTTCAGGAATTGCAGACGACAGAAAATATGAGTATCGTTCTCATTACTCACGATCTCGGTGTCGTTGCAAGCCTTAGCAATCGAATCGTTGTTATGTATGGCGGTCGTGTTATGGAAGAAGGTCTTACCGATGAAATTTTCTATCATCCAACTCATCCATATACAAGAGCGTTATTAAATGCCATTCCAAAGCCTGTAACAGGGGTAAAAGAGCGATTAGAACCAATTCCTGGCATGGCTCCTTCTCTTCTCAATCCATTACCAGGATGTCCATTTGCTGACCGTTGTAGCTTTGCGACACCAAAATGTGAAGAAAGAATGCCGGAATATCACACATACTCAGATACGCAACGTGCGATGTGTATTTTTTCCAAAACAGAATTGGATCAAATGGAACAAAAGAAAGGGGAGTAATTTATGAATAAAAAAACTCAAGACATTCTTGTTGAAACACAAGATTTACAAAAATATTTTCCTGTAAAAAGTTTCTTTGGTCGCTCTAAGCAAAAGTTACATGCCGTAGATAACATTTCATTATCAATTCGAAAAGGAGAAACCTTTGGTCTTGTTGGCGAATCTGGATGTGGAAAATCTACATTTGGTAGAACTCTCATCCGAATGTACGAACCAACTGGTGGTAAAATTTTTTATAATGGTACGGATATTACAACGTTAAAAGGAAAAGAGCTAAACACATATCGCAAAAAAATGCAAATTATTTTCCAAGATCCATATTCTGCTCTCGATCCTCACCACAACGTTCGTGAAATTATTAGTGAACCAATGGCATTGGAAGGAAAATTATCTTCTTCTGAAATGGAGGAACGCATTGTATCATTATTAAAAACAGTTGGTATGAAACCAGATGATATGGAGAAATATGCCTATGAATTTTCTGGTGGTCAAAGACAACGTATTGGAATTGCACGAGCTCTCGCCGTACAACCAGAGTTTGTCCTTTGTGATGAGCCTATTTCAGCTCTTGATGTGTCCATTCAGGCTCAAGTTGTTAATATGCTTGAAGATTTACAACAAGAACTTGGATTAACCTATTTATTTGTCGCTCATGATCTTTCTATGGTACGTCATATTTCCGATCGTATCGGCGTTATGTATTTAGGGAAAATTTTAGAAATTTCAGAAAGTGATGAATTATATGAAAATCCACTTCATCCTTATACAAAGGCTTTATTATCTGCAATTCCAATTGCAGATCCAAAACTAGCGAGAACCTCTTCTCGCCAAATTATTACAGGTGACTTACCAAGTCCTTTAAATATTCCAACAGGATGTCGTTTCCATACGAGATGTCCATATGCAAAGGCAGAATGTTCTTCCATAGAACCTGAATTAAAAGAAGTTTCTCCAGGACATTTTGTAACCTGTCACCTTTGTAACTAAATACAAAAGAGTAGCAATCCTTCTCTCCTATCATTGGAGTTATGATTCGCTACTCTTTTTGTTTCGCTACGTTTTTTATTTATATAGAAAATTTTATATAAAAATTTTCTCTTTTTTATTTTTACTTTATGTATAAAAGCCTAACTAACACTATCCATATATTTCTATCAATGCAAATGTTTCTTTCTTGCTAGTTTTTATTATTTTACTGCTTCAAATGCCTGTTCTAAATCAGCGATAATATCATCAATATGTTCAGTTCCAATAGAAAGACGAATTGTATTTTTTCCAATTCCTTGTTCTTCTAATTCTTCTTCGGATAACTGGGAATGTGTTGTACTCGCTGGATGGATAACAAGCGATTTTACATCTGCTACATTTGCTAACAGAGAAAATAACTCTAAAGAGTCAATCCATTTTTTCGCCTCTTCTTCTCCACCTTTCATTTCAAAAGTGAAAATTGAACCTGCTCCATTTGGAAAATATCTCTTATATAAATTATGATCTGAATGAGTTTCAATAGAAGGATGATTTACATTCTCTACTTGTGGATGCTCACTTAAATATTTTACAACTTTTAATGCATTTTCCACATGGCGTTCTACTCGAAGTGATAATGTCTCTGTACCTTGAAGAAGTAAAAAGGCATTAAATGGAGAAATGGTAGCTCCTGTATCTCGTAATAAAACGGCACGTATCTTTGTAACAAATGCAGTTGCCCCTACTGCTTTTGTAAAACTAATTCCATGATAACTTGGATTTGGCTCTGTTAAAGATGGGAACTTTCCGCTTTTTTCCCAATCAAATTTTCCACTATCAACGATGATACCTCCAAGAGTCGTTCCATGTCCTCCAATAAATTTTGTTGCAGAATGGACAACAATGTCTGCTCCATGGTCAATCGGTTTAAAAATATAAGGAGTTGCAAATGTATTATCTACGACAAGAGGTATGTTATTTTCATGAGCAATTTCAGCTACTTTTTCCATATCAATTATATTAGAATTCGGATTACCTAATGTTTCAATAAAAATTGCTTTTGTATTTTCCTGAATCGCTTTTCTAAAATTTTCTGGATCTTTTGGATCTACAAATGTTGTAGTAATCCCATATTCTTTTAGCGTATGTGCAAGTAAATTATAGCTTCCACCATAGATTGTTTTTGCAGATACGAGATGATCTCCTGCATGAGCTAAATTCTGAAATGTATAAGCAATTGCAGCAGCTCCTGATGCCACAGCAAGGGCTCCAGCCCCTCCTTCTAAAGCACAAATTCTATTTTCTAAAACTTCTTGTGTAGAATTTGTAAGCCTTCCATAAATATTACCTGCATCTGCAAGACCAAATCG
>JADIML010000121.1 GCA_017694765.1 Candidatus Scybalomonas excrementavium | reverse complement strand
GTATACGTATAATTCTTTTTATAATACGTAATAGAAAGTCCTGATGCTGCTTGCACTGGAATAACCGATAGGAGCAAGCAAAATACAAGTAATACTGAAATCAACTTTTTCTTCATGTTCTCACCTTTTCTTCCGTTTTTATTTCTCCAGTCGGAGAGTCTTAAATCAGTTACTAATATAATAATGCAACTTTTCCTTTTTTTATTGCACTGTTTTTTTCTCTTTTCTATTTTTCCCTTGACATTTCTTTCCAGTTTAGATACAATTTTAGAACATATGTACTTTATTAGGAGGATAATTATGAAAAAATTACGCTATCTTATTATGATGCTCTGTGTGCTACTATCTTTAAGTGGATGTAGTAGTTCTACACTTAGCACTTTGCATGAAGAAATTGGTTCTACACAAACAAGTGCATCTACGGGGAATTTATCACCACTAAAAGTCCACTACATTGATGTTGGTCAAGGGGATTCTGAACTTTTACAATGCAAGGGAGTTAATATTTTAATTGATACAGGTGAATCCGATCAAGCAACAAATCTCATTGCTTATTTGGAAAAACAAGGTGTAAAACAAATTGATCACCTATTTTTAACTCATCCACATACCGACCATATGGGTGCTGCTGTAAAAGTTATGGAACATTTTCCAGTTAAAAATGTATATTTAACAAATCGTACTCATACAACCGTTGCTTATCGGAAACTAATTGAGACAATTAAAAATAAAAATATCAATCGTATTCAAGCAAAAGCTGGTCTTTCCATCTCTTTTGCAAAAAATCTAAAAGGAAAGATTTTAGCTCCAAATAAAAAATATGAAGATATTAATGCTTCTAGTATCGTTATGAAAGTAAGCTATGGCAAAAATTCTTTTCTTTTTACTGGTGATGCAACTGTAGAAACAGAAATGGATATTTTAAATGATGGATATGATGTATCTTCTGACGTATACAAAGTTTCCCATCATGGAAGTAGTACCTCTAATAGTAGTTCTTTTTTAAATGCTGTTAACCCATCTATTTGTGTCATTGAAGTTGGTAAAAATAATTCTTATGGTCATCCACATAAAGAAATCAAAGAACGCCTAACTCAAATGAATACAAAAGTTTATCGTACAGACTTAAATGGCTCTATTGTAATTACTTCAAATGGAAAAAAATTAAGTGTTAAAACAACAACTGGAACAGCAACCTCTAGTTCTAGTTCATCAACCAATTCATCCACTGGAAATACAAAAATCACTTATATTGGAAACAAAAACTCACATGTATACCATTTACCAAGTTGTTCTTCTCTTCCAAATAAGAACAATCAAGTCACTTTCCAGTCAAAATCAGCAGCTGTTAAAGCTGGTTATCACGCTTGTTCTAGATGTCATCCATAAGACATTCTAAATAGGATGCTTAAAAAGGAGCTGCCACACGAAATAATTAGTGTGGCAGCTCCCTTTTCTTAAATCTACTTAGTCATTTACTCGTTGTATCCATCCATGAGTATCTTCTATTTTACCTGATTGAATTCCAGTTACAGTATCATATAACTTTTGGCTTAACTGACCAATTTTATTCTCATTAATAACCATAACTTCATCTTCATGTCTTAATTTACCAACTGGTGAAATAACAGCTGCTGTTCCTGTTCCCCATACTTCTTCTAGCTTCCCAGATTGATATGCTTCCACAATTTCATCAATAGAAATTCTTTTTTCTATCACTTCATATCCCCATTCTTTACAAAGGGTAATAACAGAATCCCTTGTAATTCCCGGAAGTATACTACCATTTAATTGTGGTGTCATAACTTTTCCATCGATTTTAAAGAAAATATTCATAGATCCCACTTCTTCGATATATTTTCTTTCAATCCCATCTAGCCAAAGAACTTGTTCGTATTGTTCCTGATTAGCTTTCACTTGTCCAATTAGACTGGCTGCATAATTACCTCCTGTTTTGGCTTCACCGATTCCCCCACGAACAGCTCGTACATAGTCATCTTCGATCCAAATAGCAACTGGATTCATTCCATTTGCATAATATACACCACTTGGTGATAATATAATCATAAACAAATAGGTTTTTGATGGTTTTACTCCTAAAAATTCATCGGTTGCAATAATAAATGGACGAATATATAAAGAAGTTCCTATTTCTTTTGGAATCCAATCTTGATCTACTTGTACAACTGCTTTGACTGCTTGTACAAAATCTTCTTCTGGAATCTTTGGAATACAAAGTCTCTCATTACTTCTATTAGCACGCTTTGCATTCATATCGGGGCGAAATAATACAGGTTCACCATCTTCTGACAAATATGCTTTTAGTCCTTCAAACATTGTTTGAGAATAATGAAATACCATTGCCGATGGATCCAATGCTATTTTTTGGTAAGGAATCACTCTGGCATCATGCCATCCTTTTCCGTCTGTATAATTCATAACAAACATATGATCAGTAAAGATTTTACCAAAAGGAAGTGGTTGGCCCACTTGTGGTTTTTGTTTTGGATTTGTTGTCCTTTCAATTCTAATATCTAACATGCTCATTCCCTCTCTTATTTTTCATTCACTTTCCATAAACTTTTCTCAATTTATCACGTTAATAGAAAGCTTTACTAAATTTAGTTTTTATTATCTTACTTTTCATTGATAAAGTCAAGAAAAAATTATGGAGAATGAATTATTCGACTCTCTCATATTTCACAAAGTGATACTCTAAGTTAAAATATGTTTGTTCATCACTATCTGCTGTCATTTTCCATTCTGGCATTGTATCTAAATTTGGAAAATATGTGTCTGCCATATACGCATAATCTACCTTTGTTACATGTGCAACATTACAGTATGGCAACATCATACGATAAATGCTTTCTCCCCCAATAATATAAATATCATCTGAAGGATATTTTTCAAGTTCTTTCATAAGTTCTTCTTGACTATGAACAATAATAGCACCCTTTTTCTCATACTTTTCATCCTTTGTTAAAACAATATTCGTACGGTTTGCAAGAGGCATTTGATTTGGAAAACTTTCTAACGTCTTTCTTCCCATAACAACGACTTTTCCAGTAGTCATTTGTCTAAAAAATTTCATATCATCTGGTATTTTTACGAGCAATTTATTATTAAGACCAATGGCCCAATTTTTATCTACATTGACAATTAGATTCATTTTTCTTTCCTTTCTTCTCACTTTTTCATGGATAAACTCATTTTAAATAGCAATTGGTATATTCTTTACCTGTTCTCCTGCTTGATAATCCTCAATTATGAAATCATCTAAGCAAAATTGATAAAAATCTTTCACTTCTGGATTCATAGAGAATTTTGGTGCTTCATAAGTTGGACGTTGAATTAATTCTTTTATAATCGGGATATGTCTATCATAAATATGAGCATCTGCAATGACATGAACAAACTCTCCCACTTTCATATCACATACTTGTGCTAACATATGAAGAAGCACGGAATATTGCACAACATTCCAATTATTTGCTGCTAAAATATCTTGGGAACGTTGATTTAAAATTCCATTTAAGACAAGTTTATCACTTTCCTTATCCTTCGTAACATTAAATGTCATACTATAGGCACAAGGGTATAAATTCATTTCATGAAGATCCGAAAACGTATAAATATTTGTCATAATTCTACGGCTATACGGATTGTTTTTCAGATCATAAATGACACGATCTACTTGATCCATCATTCCTTCTTTATATTTATGTTTTACACCAAGCTGATAGCCATATGCTTTCCCAATAGAACCTGTTTCATCTGCCCAGCTATCCCAAATATGGCTCTTTAAATCACTTACATTATTGGATTTCTTCTGCCAAATCCAAAGAAGTTCATCAATTGCCGATTTAATGTATGTCTTTCTCAATGTTAAAGCTGGAAATTCTTTTGATAAATCGTAACGGTTTACAACACCAAATTTTTTTATTGTATAGGCTGGGGTACCATCTTCCCAATGTGGGCGCACTTTTTCCCCTTCTGTACTCGTTCCATTTTCTAAAATATCTTTACACATATGAATAAATAATGTATCTGCGTAACTCATCGTTTCATTCCTTTCCTTTTAAAAAAGCTATTGTCTACCATTCAGTTACAATAGCTTTTTATAATGTTTCATTATACCAAAATATCAAACCTAAGTCTATCGTGCTAGAAAATAATTCATATAAGAGATTAAAAATATAATGAACTAAAAATATAATAGCTTAAAAGAAATCTTCAAATAATGCTTCTATCTCTGCTTTTTTACGTCCATAGGCTTCCATGTCTAGCACCCATTTTCCATCTTCCATACGAAGAACATATCCTTCCTGTATTCCTTCTGGTAACTCTTGTTTGAAAACTTGTTTTATTGTTTCATCCTCTAACTCGATGACTACAATCTCTCCTTCGATTCGATCAATCACTGCTTCTGTTCCTTCTATTAGTTTGCACATGCTATCATCTCCTTTCTTCTTATTAAGCATAATAAATTTTTGTTTTTTTATTTTACTAAAGTTCTTACGTCATATGCAACTACTTTCTAACTATTGTCTTGTTATCACATCAAGAAGCAAATTGCTGCACAAACTGTGACTTACTAGGGAATGTACTTTACTAAAAGCAACTTAAAGGCGCAAAGAGTGAGGCTATCCACTTTATTCTGGCTTATCTCTAAACACCATAATCTGATCCCAGCATCATATACGACCACACTCTTTTGTATATTTATACTATACATCCAATTATTTATTCACTCTTTTTTATCACTTTTTTCCTATTTCTATTTTGCATATTTTATCGTATAATTTGTATAAAAATACATATCTCTTTACAAAGAATGATAACAAGTACCGATATTTTACGTCTAATACTTCTAATACATCATTTTTGTATCGAGAATAAACTTACATAATCAACAAGAAGTTTTACTTCTTTTAGCAATCTAAGAAAGAAAAGAGGAAAAAAATATGGCACAATTATGGGGAGGACGTTTTACTAAAGAAACGGACCAGCTTGTTTACAATTTTAATGCATCGATTTCATTTGATCAGGTGTTTTATCGCCAAGAT
>JADIML010000120.1 GCA_017694765.1 Candidatus Scybalomonas excrementavium | reverse complement strand
CAATTACGTGATGCATTCGATCCAAAATTAAGGAGGTAGTGGAGTATGGATCCAATTTTAAAGATAGATGATTTATATGTTTCATTTGACAGTTATGCAGGAGAAGTACAAGCAATTAGAGGCGTATCTTTTGAAGTAAACGAAGGAGAAGTCTTAGCCGTTGTAGGAGAATCTGGCTGTGGAAAAAGTGTAACAGCACAAACAATTATGAAATTAAACCCAATGCCTCCAGCTCGTATTAAAAGTGGTAGCATTACGTTATGTGGAAAAGATATCGTAGCAGCCAGTGAGAAAGAAATGCAAGATATTCGAGGACAGCTTGTAAGTATGATTTTTCAAGATCCGATGACTTGTATGAATCCAACGATGAAAGTTGGAAAGCAATTAACTGAAACATTAGTAACAAAGAAAAAAATTACAAAAGCACAAGCAGAACAAGAAGCCATTCGGTTATTAGAAATGGTGCAGATACCAAATGCTAAGGAACGTGTTACACAGTATCCTCATGAATTTTCAGGAGGAATGAGACAAAGAGCGATGATCGCTATGGCACTTGCATGTAATCCAAAACTTTTAATTGCAGATGAGCCAACAACAGCACTCGATGTAACAATCCAAGCACAGATTATGAAATTAATGGCAGATATTCGAAAAGAAACGAAAACAGCGATTATTTTAATTACCCATGACCTTGGAGTTGTAGCAAGTCTAGCAGATAAAGTAGCTGTTATGTATGCAGGAAAAGTGGTAGAAAAAGGAACAGTTCGTGACATTTTTTATGACACATGCCATCCATATACATTAGCATTGTTAAAGAGTTTACCAACTTCTGAGACAAAGAAAGAGGAAGAGTTGGTTTCTATTCCAGGAACACCACCAGATTTATATGCACCACCAAAAGGATGTGCCTTTGCAAGTCGCTGTGAAGTGTGTATGAAGATTTGTAAAGAAAATCAGCCACCTGTATTTGAGGTTGGTAAAAATCATACAGTATCATGTTGGAGATTTCATAAAGATTTTAAAAGAGGAAAGGAGGAGTAACATATGGAGAAATTAATTTCACTGGATCATGTATCCAAACATTTTCATGTAGGAAAGGATAGAACTCTTGTTGCAGTCAACGATGTAAGCCTTGATATTTATAAAGGAGAAACTCTTGGAGTTGTAGGAGAGTCAGGTTGTGGAAAATCGACTCTTGGACGTGTTGTTATGGGGATATATCGTGCAACAAAAGGAACTATGACATACGATGGCAAAGTTGTGGATATTAAGAAAACAAAAGATCGTTATGAATATGCGAAAAAAGCACAAATTATTTTCCAAGATCCATATGCTTCTTTAAATCCTCGTATGACCGTTGGAAGCATTATTGCAGAAGGTATGGAAATTCATAACATGTATGATAAAAAGAAGAGAACAGAGCGTGTTTATGAATTGCTAGAAACAGTAGGATTGCATAAAGAACATGCAAACCGTTTTCCTCATGAATTTTCTGGTGGACAGCGTCAGCGTATCGGAATCGCAAGAGCACTTGCTATTGAGCCAGAATTTATCGTATGTGATGAGCCAATTTCTGCTCTAGATGTTTCGATTCAAAGTCAGATTATTAACTTGTTAAAAGAGCTTCAAGAAAAAAATGGATTTACCTATATGTTTATTGCCCATGATTTAAATATTGTAAAATACATTTCTGATAGAATTGCAGTTATGTATCTTGGAAACCTTGTGGAATTGGCAAGTAGTGATGAAATTTATGAACATACGTTACATCCATATAGTCAGGCTTTATTGGCAGCTGTACCAATTCCAGATCCAGATAAGGAAGCAGAAAAAGGAATTCGAGTATTAGAAGGAGATGTACCAAGTCCAATTAACCCAAAGCCAGGTTGCCCATTTGCTAATCGTTGTGTGAAAGCAATGGAAATGTGCAGAACAGAATCTCCACAATTACAAGAAGTAAGACCGGGACATTTTGTAGCTTGTCATCTATATAAGGATAAGTAGAACAGTTATATTCTATGTTTCAATATGTTTTAAAATAAGAAAAGAAAAAACACATCAAAGAAAGAGTTCTTTGGTGTGTTTTTTTGCTCTTTGTCAAGAGTTGGGGTAAAATATTTTTACGATATAGAATTTGTATGAATAAACTCCTCTAATGCCTGTAGATCTGTAATACAAAGTTTTCTACGATTGAAAGAGACAATGCCAAGAGAAGATAGTTTTTGGAATTGTCTGGATACTGTTTCTCGTTTTGTTCCTAGCATATCTGCTAAAAAGGAGATAGTAATATCAAATTTGATTTCAATGCCATTTTCAGTAGGAGAGCCAAAGTCACGTCCAAGTTTCCAAATTTTTGAGGCTAGTTGATGATCGAGTTTAATGGAATTTGGTGTATTTTTTAATTGGCGATACAGTCGTCTTATTTTGCTAGCCATAGATGCCATCATAGATTCTGCAATTGGATAATCTTGAGCCATAAGAGAACGCAAGGTTTTCTTTTCAATGGCTAAAATTTCACATTTGCTTAACGTTTCTGCATAAATAGAGGCATAATCTTTTTGAATCATAACTTCGTTAATAATTTCACCAGGTCTACAAATAAAAATCACTTTTTTCTCATGATTGTTGCTAATTTTATAGAGGGATAAGTATCCAGAAAGTAAGAAATAAAAGACATTTACCTGCTCTTTATCTCGAAAAACAGATTCGCCTTTTTTATACGTACGAATAATACTATTTTCAAAAAATAATGTTTTACTTGTATTTGTTGCATGTTCTAGTAGAAAAATATTAGGATATGAGTTTTGTTTTTTTTGTTGGCTCATTGTTATACTCCATTTAGATTACGATTCCTATGATAAAGTGTTATAAAATAATAGGATACAAATTACTCAAATGAAAAATACGTATTGCAAAGAGTTTTGGATTCTACACAATACGCATTTTTACAAAATATTTTAAGAAGCTAGACGATAGCAATAGGTTATTGTTTCGTTTTTGTTTCGTTTAGATGAAGTGCTTCTTTTAAATAAGAAAGACCATGATTTCTTAATTCCTCGATACGTTTTCGAAGCATTTCTTTATCTTTAATCTGGAATTGATCAAAATCATGAAAGGTTGTTGGATCAAGAATCATATGATCTTCTAAGTCTAATGCCTTTAATAAATCGATTGTACGGCTTCCTGTATCGGAATGAAGCATCGATACAAATGGTTTTTCAAAAATAGCAGAAAATACAGTACCATGGAATGAGTTTGTAATAATAAGTTCTGCGTTTTCGATCCAACCAAGCCATTCTCCAGGAGTAGAAGTGTATGTGTTGTCCACTTCATTAATGAAAAATTTCTTTTGACGTCTTTGTACAATTGGAAGACCAAGAGCACGAGAGATAGAATTAGCAAATGCCACAACTTGTGGATTGTTTTCCATCATATATACGAAAATATATTTTTCTTTGATATCAGGTGCTTGTTTAATTGCATCATATTTCTTACCCGGAACTAAGAAAGTAGGATCGGCTACTACATTTACTTTATGATCAGTCAATGCCTGAACTGCTGGAGCAGCACTAGCTTCACGAACTGCAATAGAAGTGAAGCTTTCTAAAGCATGACGGAATTTATCATGATAAATTGGTAGCACATAGCTACGACCTGTACTTGCTGCATAAGAAATTTTAAGTGCATCTTTTGGAGCAAATTCAAGGAAGTATGCAGGATCATATCCTCCAATATGTTGGCTGTTCCAAACTTGATCACTACCAGTAATATAAGCATCTAAATGATTTGTTTCTTTTAATAGATCCTCATAACAGGTGTAGTTTCCAAAGAGAGTAAAGTTATCTTTAATAAACTGACTATAACGTTCATAGCGTAAAAGGCTTTTTGGATTTTTCTTCTGTAATTGTTTGATTTTTTTTGCACGCTTCCTTGGATCTGTTTCCTTAATAGGATCGTATAAGTTGTCAATAACAGGAGTGTGATAGTTAATGACACAAGGTTCTACACCAAGATCAAGCAGTGCTTGCTGTAAAGCCCAAGTTTGAAGGCTTGCACCAAAGTTATGGGCACTATGAAAAGTAATAACGCCTGCTTTCATCTTATTTTACCTCCTTTAAAATGCTTGTTACAGATAAAGTATCTTCAGTAGAAACGCCAACATTTGTATGTTGTTTTAATTGGGCTACAGCTGGTAATTGATCCATAGAAGATGGAATCCAAACTTTATCAAATGTTTTTAATTCTTCTAAGAAATAGTTGATACGTTTGCGATAAGCTTTTGATTTTTCATATTTCTTTGGATTAAAGTTTGTAAAGCAATATACTTTTTTGTTACCAGCCTTTCTTAAAATTTCAAACATCAAACGATCGACGCAAGAATATAAAATGAGGGTATCAAATGTAGTAGTACCATAATTTTTTAATAACTCACGTTTTGTAAAAGCATCTAATTTTCTCTTATAAAATCCTTTGAATAAACCGTATTGTAAATATAACTTAAAGGATAATTTTTCAGAAACAAGAGTATCTCTTTCCTTTCCAAGAGGGAAGTATCCAATTTCTGGATCGAGTGTAGAGAGCATAGAAGAGTTCTTTTTCATAGCTCCTGCACGGAAAGAGAAGAAGTAGTTTCTAGCTTTTAAGTCTTGTTTATTTAGAACACGAATGAAATGATTTCCAGCATAGTTATTTTGTAATGCTTTGGCATAAATTAAAACGTTTGGTTTTGAAGCACCAGTCCGTGTTTCTATTTTCATATCTGTTTTCTTGGATAAGAATACAGTATCACATACATTTTTAGCAGTATCTGCATAGTCATATGGGCAGAAACGGTTATAGAAGTCTGGATAAAATGGAGTTTCGCTATTAATAGCATCCATTAATTCTTCCACAGTTTCTACTTTTGGAAGATCCATTTCATCTAAATCAGCATAAATTCCACGACCTTCTAAATACTCTTGTCTATCATACGTAAATAGAATAATTTTCTTCTTACTTACAGCATAGTCAAACATAATACTTGAATAATCCGTTACGAGCATATCACTTGCATTTAAGAAGTCATATGTTTCATAATCAGATGGGAAATCCTTAATATGCAAAAATTCACTACAATCAATCCCATTTTTTACATATGGATGAAGTTTTACAAAGAAAATTTGATCCTCTCTTAATAAGTGATCGAGTTTTGCAAAATAATCATAGAGCTGTTTTACTTGAGCATTATTATTCTTTTTATGAAGAAGCCCTCTCCAAGTAGGCATATATACAATGACTTGTTTTCCTTCAAGATCACACTCTTTACGAATTTCTTCATAACGTTGTGGACGGAAGAAAGAAGAGTTCCTTGGATAACCAGAGAGCATAATATCGCCTTCATAAATCTTATCGATCATATAATCACCTAAGAAAATATCTCTTGAAAATTCTTGTTGATATAATAAATGGTCAGCGATTAAGAAGTTTCTTTGTACATTTCCAAGACCATACTCACGATTTGGTACGATACGCCCCATCGCCTTTAATGGAGTTCCGTGCCATGTATTTAAATAAACTTGTTCTGGACGTTTAATAAAATATGGTGGAAAACTTGTGTCTGTTACAAGATATTTGGCTGTTGCTAAAGCTCTTAAATATTCTTTCGTACGAAGTTCTAAAATTTCAACGTGATCAATACCGTATCGTTTCATTTGATTTTCATAAAACTCACGCTTTGCTTTTGTTAAAACAAAGTAAATTTTAAAGCCATGGTATTCTGGACGTTTTGTTTCTAACATCATATTAAAGATGTTACCAGCCATATCTTCTCCATGTTTCGATTCAAAAAGAATTGTTTTGTCTTCAACCTTACAAGTTTCATAATATTTCGTATATTGATAAATGGCTGGAAGGTTAAATAGCTTTAAGAATTTAAGTTTTTTCATAATAAGCTGTTTTTTCTTTTTAGAACGTTTAAACTTACGCCATTTTCCTTTTACTTTCCTAGTAAAACTTTTGAATTTTTTGCGAACTTTCTTAAAAGTAGTAGGAGCTTTATCTGCTTCTATTACACGCTGTATGAATAATTCACGATTTGTATAAAGTGCTAATTTATTTTTAATTGCTTTTGTAGAAGAGTATTTTAAGTAATGGTTTTCTCTCCAAGTTGGCACTTCTTTATCAAGAAAATCTTGTGTTTTATTAAGGAGTTCCAGTTTTAAATCCAACTGTCCTCTAGAGGCTGCATTGAAAAAGGCTGGATAACGGAAGAAAAAGTGGCGTGTACAAATATATTCCAATTCATCATAGAAAGTATCAAAAAGATTTTCCTTTTTCATAATTTGGAATAAAAGATCAAAAGCAGTAATAATATCCACGGTTGCCTTTGAAAAACTATTTAAAAAGCCACCTTGTGTCGTACGGCGATAATTGTAAAGAGGAAGTTCCACCTTACCAATACAATTCGCTTTAGCAGCCACAGAAAATGCCACAACAAGGTCTTCAAAACGAATTCCTTCTGGGAAATAAATTCCAGAAAGAAGCGAACGTTTGAACATTTTATCCCATGGGAATGGGGAAATTTTAACAAGTTCAAATTTACGGTCAATTAGCTTAAAGTTTTGACTAATTGGAAGAACGACAGCAGGCTTTTTTGTAATCGTTCCATCTGCATTTTCATAGACGTTATTTCTTGCACAAAGTACGAGATCATTGTTATCTTGGATTGCTTTGTTATAAAGTGTTTCACACATCGTAAGTTCCAAGAAGTCATCACTATCCACAAAGAGAACATATTCTCCAGTTGCGCGATCAAGTCCATAGTTTCTCGCATGGCTTACACCATGATTTTCTGTTGTAAATACCTTTACTTTATTTGGATATTCTTTCGCATAACGATTAAGAATATCAATACTGTTATCAGGGCTTCCATCGTTCACTGCAATAATTTCGATATCTTCTAATGTTTGATGAACAAGACTTTCCATACATTCAGGAAGATAGGCTTCTACATTATAGACAGGAACAATGATACTGACTTTGTATTCCGACATAATTGTTTCCTCCAAAATTTGTAACTTCTTTGCACAAAGAATGTGTGCAAATTTCTAATACTTAGTAACTTGAATCATACCATAGAAAAGGTTCCTTTGCAATATTTCTAATTGGTTTCCATAAGAATAGAAAAAAGAATAGAAATGGAGAAAAAAATTTCTGAAATCAAAAAAACAAAAAAACTTTTTGTAGAATCTTGTAGAATACTAGAAAACAGTCGAAAACTCCCACTTCAATTTCTTGAAAAAGATAAAATCAAGTCTTGACTTATAAAAATATTAGTGATACGATTGAGGAACTAATCACACAGGATATAGTGTCTTGTGTGCTATTTGATAACTAGATATAGTTTTTGGACGAAATGTATAAGATGTATAAATAGAGAAAATCTTAGCAATAATCTAGGAAATATAAGGATTAGAAGAACATTTTTAAGAATGTACGGCTTTGTACATTCTTTCTTTTACGCCAAGATAGAGAGTAGATTGCGAATACATACCATACGATTATTAAAAAAGAAATATAAATATTATAAAAAGTATCAATTTTAGGAGGATGTAACGGTGAAGTGTAGTGAGATCAAAGTAATTAAAAAAGATGGAACAATGGAAGAATTCAACGTACAAAAAGTAGTAATCGCAGTGAATAAATCTGCAGAAAGAGCGATGATCAAGTTTTCACAAGCAGAGCTTAATTTTATTTGCGAATTTGTACAAGAAAAAGCAGAAGCTCTTAATGTACCAGGAATTCAGATCGCACAAATGCACAATTTAGTAGAAGGTGCATTAGAGAAAGTGAATCCTCTCGTTGCGAAAAGCTATCGTGATTATCGTAATTATAAACAAGACTTTGTACAGATGTTAGATGAAGTATACAAAAAGAGCCAGTCTATTATGTATATTGGTGATAAAGAGAACAGTAATACAGATTCAGCATTAGTATCTACAAAGAGAAGTTTAATTTTTAATGAACTGAATAAATCACTTTACCAAAAATTCTTTATGACAGTAGAAGAACTTCAAGCATGCAGAGAAGGATATATTTATATTCACGATATGTCAGCTAGAAGAGACACGATGAACTGTTGTTTATTTGATGTGAAAAATGTGCTGACAGGCGGCTTTGAAATGGGAAACCTATGGTACAATGAGCCAAAAACACTTGATGTTGCTTTTGACGTAATCGGAGACATTGTTTTAAGTGCTGCAAGCCAACAGTACGGTGGATTTACTGTACCAAGCGTAGAAGAAATTTTAGCTCCATATGCTGAGAAATCTTATGCGATGTATGTAGAAAAATATAAGGGATTTGGTTTACCAGAAGAAAAAGCAGAAGAAATTGCACTTTTAGATGTAAAACGCGATATGGAACAAGGATTCCAGGGATGGGAATATAAATTCAACTCTGTATCTTCAAGTCGTGGAGATTATCCATTTATTACAATGACTGCTGGAACAGGAACAAGTCGTTTTGCGAAAATGGCTACGATTACAATGCTTGACGTTAGAAGAAAAGGACAGGGAAAAGCAGAATGTAAAAAACCTGTTCTCTTCCCTAAAATTGTATTTTTATATGATGAAAATTTACATGGAGAAGGCAAAGAATTAGAAGATGTATTTGAAGCAGGAATTGCTTGTTCAGCAAAGACAATGTATCCAGACTGGCTTTCTTTAAGTGGAGAAGGATATGTGCCAAGCATGTATAAAAAATATGGAAAAATCATCTCTCCAATGGGATGTCGTGCATTTTTATCTCCTTGGTATGTAGAAGGTGGTATGAATCCAAAAGATGAAAATGACGAGCCAGTATTTGTAGGACGTTTTAATATTGGCGTTGTGAGTTTACATCTTCCTATGATTTTAGCCAAAGCAAGACATGAAAGCAGAGATTTCTTTGAAGTACTTGATTACTACTTAGAATTAATCCGTAAAATTCATATTCGTACCTATGCGTATTTAGGAGAAATGAGAGCTTCTACGAATCCTTTAGCATATTGTGAAGGTGGATTTTATGGTGGAAACTTAGGGCTTCATGATAAAATTAAGCCATTATTAAAAACAGCAACTGCTTCCTTTGGTATTACAGCATTTAATGAATTACAAGAGTTATATAATGGAAAATCTTTAGTAGAAGATGGGGCATTTGCCATTGAAGTTCTTGAGTATATTAATAAACGTGTCAATGAGTTTAAAGAAGAAGATGGTAATTTATATGCGATTTATGCAACACCAGCTGAAAATTTATGTGGATTACAAGTAAAACAATTTCGTAAAAAATATGGAATTATTGAAAATGTATCCGATAGAGATTACGTAAGCAATGGATTCCATTGTCATGTAGCAGAAGATATTACACCAATTCAAAAGCAAGATTTAGAACACCGTTTCTGGGAACTTTCTAATGGTGGAAAGATTCAATATGTGAAATATCCAATCGATTATAATAAAGAAGCGATTAAAACGTTAATTCGCAGAGCTATGGCAATGGGATTTTATGAAGGTGTGAATTTATCGTTATCCTATTGTGATGATTGTGGACATGAAGAGTTAGATATGGATGTTTGTCCGGTTTGTGGAAGTAGTAATTTAACAAAAATCGATCGTATGAATGGATATTTAAGCTAT